>NZ_JANX01000028.1 GCF_000767795.1 Inquilinus limosus MP06
TGCTGCCGACGCTGTCCCTCGCGTCGAGCCGCCAGCCTTCCGGCAGCGTGACCAGGGAGGGGCTGCCGGGCAATCAGCCCCCGAACAGGCTGGCCGCGGCCGCCTGGGCTGCCCCGGTCAACGGCGCCGGCAGCAGCCAGAACACCACGATGAACAGGGTCGAGACGGTGAGGATGGCCGGGATCGCGGCGCCTTCCGGCTTGTCGAAGGCGACCTTCGGCTCGTCGAAATACATCACCCGGATGATCTTCAGGTAGTAGACCGCCGACACCACGCTGGCCAGCACGCCGATCACCGCCAGCACGTAGAACTGCTGCTCGATCACCGCCTTGAACACGTAGAGCTTGGCGAAGAAGCCGGCCAGCGGCGGGATGCCGGCCATTGAGAACATCATGATGACGAGCGCGAAGGCCAGGCCGGGGCTGGTCTTGCCGAGGCCGGCGAGGTCCTGGATGCCCTCGACCTGCTTGCCGTTGATGCGCATCGACAGGATCACGGCGAAGGCGCCCAGGCTCATCGGCACGTAGATCGCCATGTAGACGATCACGCCGGTGATGCCCTGCTGGGTGCCGGCGGCGAGGCCGAGCAGGGCGAAGCCGACATGGCCGATCGAGGAATAAGCCATCAGCCGCTTGATGTTGGTCTGCGCGATCGCGGCATAGGCGCCGAGGATCATCGACAGGGCCGAGGCGACGACGATGATCTGCTGCCACTGGCTGGTCAGGTGGCCGAACGGCTCGACCAGCACGCGGATAAACAGCGCCATGGCCGCCACCTTCGGCGCCACCGCGAAGAAGGCGGTGACCGGAGTCGGCGCGCCCTCATAGACGTCCGGCGTCCACATGTGGAACGGCACGGCCGAGACCTTGAAGGCCAGGGCGGCGCAGATGAACACCACGCCGATGATCACACCCATCTGGGTGCCGCCCAGCACGCCGGCGGCCGCAGCCTGGCCGGAGAGGGCCTGGGCCAGCGCGTCGAAACTGGTGGTGCCGAGGAAGCCGTAGACCAGCGAGGTGCCGTACAGCAGCAGGCCCGAGGACAGGGCGCCGAGCACGAAGTACTTCAGCCCGGCCTCGCTCGACCGCTCCGAATCCCGGTTGAAGGCGGCGACGACATAGAGCGACAGGCTCTGCAGCTCGAGGCCGAGATACAGCGAGATCAGGTTGTTGGCGCTGATCATCAGCATCATGCCGACCGTGGCCAGCACGAACAGCACCGGATACTCGAAGCGCGACATGCCCTCATGCTCGAGGTAGTCGAGCGAGAGGATCAGGGCCAGCGCCGAGCCGACCAGGACCACGATCTTCATGAACACGGCGAAGCCGTCGGCGACGAACATGCCGTTGAAGGTCACCGCCCGGCCGCCCTGCCCCATCACCAGCAGCGCCCCGGCGATGATGAAGGACATCACCGCCAGCGAGGCGACGATCCGGGTCGACTTCTCGCCCAGGAAGACACCGATCAGCAGCAGCGCCATGCCGGCGCAGGCCAGGAAGATCTCCGGCAGGGCCGGCATCAGATCGGGAAGAGACACCATGGATCGGATCCCCGGATCAGCGGACGGCCACCGCGACCGCGTCGGCGCGGCCGAGATCGGCGTGGTATTGGGTGACGAGGTGGTCGACCGAGACCGACATCACGTTCAGGAAGCTGGACGGGTAGATGCCCATCCACAGCACGACGATCGCCAGCGGCACGAAGAGGCAGATCTCGCGCGGGCTGAGATCGGTCATCTTCCGCACGTCGTCGCGTGTGATCTCGCCGAAGATGACCTTGCGGTACAGCAGCAGCATGTAGGTGGCGCCCAGGATCAGGCCGGTGGCGACCAGGGTCGCGACCCAGGTGTTCACCTGGAACAGGCCGAGCATGATCATGAACTCGCCGACGAAGCCCGAGGTGGCCGGCAGGCCGACCGAGCCGAGCAGCATGATCATGAAGAACACGGCGTATTTCGGCATGTTGGTTGCCAGGCCGCCATAGCGCGCGATCTCGCGGGTGTGCAGCCGGTCATAGACCACGCCGACGCAGAGGAAGAGCGCCGACGAGACCACGCCGTGGCTGAGCATCTGGAAGATCGAGCCCTCGACGCCCTGCTGGGTCAGCGAGAACATGCCGGCGGTGACGAAGCCCATATGCGCGATCGAGGAATAGGCGATCATCTTCTTCATGTCCTCCTGCGCCAGGGCGACGAGGGAGGTGTAGATGACCGCGACGATCGACAGGCCGTAGACCAGCGGCGTCAAGAGCGCCGTCGCCTCCGGCAGCATCGGGATCGAGAAGCGCAGGAAGCCGTAGCCGCCCATCTTCAGCAGCACGCCCGCCAGGATCACCGAGCCCGCCGTCGGCGCTTCCACGTGGGCGTCCGGCAGCCAGGTATGCACCGGCCACATCGGCACCTTCACCGCGAAGGAGGCGAACATGGCCAGCCACAGCCAGACCTGCATGTCGTAGCCGAAATCCGTCGCCAGCAGCGTCGGGATGTCGGTGGTGCCGGCCTGGACATACATCGCCAGCAGCGCCACCAGCATCAGCACCGAGCCGAGCAGCGTGAACAGGAACAGCTTGAAGGCGGCGTAGATGCGGCGCTCGCCCGAGCCCCAGATGCCGATGATGACGAACATCGGAATCAGCACGCCTTCGAAGAAGACGTAGAACAGCACGTAGTCGAGCGCGCAGAACATGCCGATCATCATGGTCTCGAGGATCAGGAACGAGACCATGTACTCCTTCACCCGGCTGTGGATGCTCTCCCAGCTGGCGAGGATGCAGATCGGCATCAGGAAGGCGGAGAGGACGACGAACAGCACCGAGATGCCGTCCACGCCCATGTGGTAGGCGATGTTGAGGTCCGGGAACCACGCCACCTTCTCTTCCATCTGGAAGCCGACCACCGAGGGGTCGAAGCCGAGCCAGATGGCGACCGTGAGCGCGAAGGTGACCAGCGTGGTCCACAGCGCCACCCAGCGGGAGGTGGCGGCCACGGCGGCCTCGCTGCCCCGGGCCAGCAGCAGGATCAATGCTGCGCCGACCAGCGGCAGGAAGGTGGCGAGCGAGAGGATCGGCCAATTACCCATGGGTCACTCTCACATCCGGCCGCCGAAGACATACCAGGAGACCAGCGCGACCACGCCGATCACCATGACGAAGGCATAGTGGTAGACATATCCGCTCTCGAGCCGGCTGGCCTTGCGGGCGATGCCGATCGAGGTGGCCGCGACACCGTCCGGCCCCAGCCGGTCGATGATCGCGCCGTCGCCGCCCTTCCAGAAGACGCGGCCCAGGACGAAGGCCGGCTTGACGAAGACGGCGTCGTAGATCTCGTCGAAGTACCACTTGCGGAAGAACAGCTGGTGGATCGGCTTGAACGCCCGCACCACCGCGCCCGGCAGGCCCGGCGACTGGATGTAGAACAGCCAGGAGGCGGCGAGGCCGACCAGGCCGGCGACCAGCGGCAGCAGCTTGACCCAGAGGGCGACGTGGTGCGCCTCCTCGATGCTGTCCTGGCCGTGCAGCACCAGGATCGCCTCGCGCCAGAAGTGCTCGCGCCCCTCGCCGACGAAGACGTCGTAGCCGATCAGGCCCGCCAGCACCGCGCCGGTGCCGAGGATCAGGAGCGGCACCAGCATCACCGGCGGGGATTCATGGACATGGTCCATGGTGTGATGGTCGGCGCGCGGCTTGCCGTGGAAGGTCAGGAACAGCAGGCGGCCGCTGTAGAAGGCGGTCATCACCGCGGCCAGGATGCCGAGCCAGTAGGCGAAGGCGCCGACATTGGTGTGCGCGGCCCACGACGCCTCGAGGATCATGTCCTTCGAGTAGAAGCCGGCGAAGCCGAACACGCCCGGGATGCCGATGCCGGCCAGCGCCAGGCTGCCGATCCACATCAGGGCGTAGGTCCACGGGATCAGCCGCCAGATGCCGCCCATCTTGCGCATGTCCTGCTCGCCGCCCATGGCGTGGATGACCGAGCCGGCGCCGAGGAACAGCAGCGCCTTGAAGAAGGCGTGCGTCATCAGGTGGAAGATCGCCGCCTGGTAGGCCGAGACGCCGATGGCGAAGAACATGTAGCCGAGCTGGCTCATGGTCGAATAGGCGATGACCCGCTTGATGTCGAACTGGGTCAGGCCGATCGTCGCGGCGACGAAGGCGGTCAGCGCGCCGATGACACAGACCACGGCCAGCGCGTCCGGGGCGTATTCAAACAGCGGCGACATGCGCGACAGCATGAACACACCGGCGGTGACCATGGTGGCCGCATGGATCAGGGCCGAGACCGGGGTCGGGCCTTCCATGGCGTCCGGCAGCCAGGTGTGCAGGCCCAGTTGGGCCGACTTGCCCATGGCGCCGACGAACAGCAGCAGGCAGGCGGTGGTCAGGGCCGGCAGGTCCATGCCGAGGAAGTTGATCCGCGCGTCGACCATATGCGGCGCGGCGGCGAAGATCTCCTCGTACCGCACCGTGCCGAAGATCTTGTAGACGGCGAAGATGCCCAGGGCGAAGCCGAAGTCGCCGACGCGGTTGACCAGGAACGCCTTCACCGCGGCGGCGCGGGCGCTCTCCTTCTCGTACCAGAAGCCGATCAGCAGGTAGGAGGCCAGGCCGACGCCCTCCCAGCCGAAGAACAGCTGGATCAGGTTGTCCGCCGTCACCAGCATCAGCATGGCGAAGGTGAACAGGCTGAGATAGGCGAAGAAGCGCGGCTTGGAGTGGTCGTGCGACATGTAGCCGATCGAGTAGACGTGCACCATCGCGGAGACGGTGTTCACCACGATCAGCATCACGGCGGTCAGCGTGTCGAACTTCAGCGCCCAGTCGGCGACGAAGGTGCCGCTGCTGATCCACAGCAGCAGCGAATGGGTGCGGACGTTGCCATCGATGGCGACGTCGAAGAACAGCCACCAGGAGATGAGCGCGGCGACGCAGACGCCGAGCGTCGTCACGGCCATCGAGGCGCGGTCACCGATGAGGCGGCCGAACAGTCCTGCGATCAGGAAGCCGGCCAGCGGCAGGAAGATTGCTGCGATGTCCATCGGGGGCGCCTCAGCCCTTCATCATGTTGATGTCCTCAACCGCGATCGAGCCGCGGTTGCGGAAGTAGACGACGAGGATCGCGAGGCCGATCGCCGCCTCGGCGGCGGCGACGGTCAGCACGAACAGCGCGAACACCTGCCCCACCAGGTCGCCGAGCGCGACCGAGAAGGCGACGAGGTTGATGTTGACGGCGAGCAGCATCAGCTCGACCGACATCAGGATGACGATGACGTTCTTGCGGTTCAGGAACACGCCGAAGATGCCGAGCGTGAACAGGATCGCCGCGAGGACGAGGTAGTGCCCGAGTCCGATCGTCATGGCGTCAGGCCCCTTCCCCGGTGCCGATCTTCTTGATCACCATCACCTCCTCGCGCCGGCGCGCGAGCTGCTGCGAAATCACCTGGCGGCGGACGCCGGCGCGGTGGCGCAGGGTCAGCACGATCGCCCCGATCATCGCGACCAGGAGGACGAGGCCCGCGGCCTGGAACGGAAAGGCGTACTGCGTGTAGATCAGCTGGCCCAGCGCCGCGGTGTTGGTCGGGCCCGCATGCGCCGCGCCCGCGGCCAGGATCGACGGGCCGCCGACCGAGCCGTAGAGCAGGAACAACTCGACCAGAAGCACCACGCCGATCAGCGCGCCGATCGGCAGGTAGCGCAGGAAGCCGGCCCTGAGCTCGGCGAAGTTGATGTCCAGCATCATCACGACGAACAGGAACAGCACCGCGACCGCGCCGACATAGACGACGACCAGGATCATCGCCAGGAACTCCGCCCCGATCAGCACGAACAGCGCCGCCGCGTTGAAGAAGGCGAGGATCAGGAACAGCACCGAGTGCACCGAGTTGCGGGCCGAGATCACCATCACGGCGGAGGCCACGGTGATCGCGGCGAAGATATAGAAGGCCAAGGCCTGGATGATCATCTCACGGTGCTCCCTGTCGTCCCCTGCGGACGCTCGAGGTCACGGTTGCTCTACCCCTCTCGGCACCGCCCCGGCCGAATCCCCCGGCGAAGCGGCGCGGCGGGTCTTACCGGTACGGCGCGTCGACCGCAATGTTCGCGGCGATCTGCGCTTCCCAGCGGTCCCCGTTCTGCAGCAGCTTTTCCTTGTTGTAGAAAAGCTCCTCGCGCGTCTCGGTCGCGAACTCGAAGTTCGGTCCCTCGACGATCGCATCCACCGGGCAGGCCTCCTGGCACAGGCCGCAATAGATGCACTTGGTCATGTCGATGTCGTAGCGCGTCGTGCGGCGGCTGCCGTCGGCGCGCGGCTCGGCCTCGATGGTGATGGCCTGGGCCGGGCAGATCGCCTCGCACAGCTTGCAGGCGATGCACCGCTCCTCGCCGCTGGGATAGCGGCGCAGCGCATGCTCGCCGCGGAAGCGCGGGCTCAGCGGGCCCTTCTCGTACGGGTAGTTCAGCGTGGCCTTCTGCTTGAACATGTAGCTGAAGGTCAGCGCCAGGCCGCCCAGGATTTCCTTGAGCAGCAGGCTGCGGGCGGTGCGGTCGATGAACGCCATGTCTCGGCCTTTCAGTTCGGCAGCCAGCCGAAGGCGGTGAGCACGCCGGCGGTGATGACCACCCAGGCCAGCGAGAACGGAAGGAACACCTTCCAGCCCAGCCGCATCAGCTGGTCGTAGCGGAAGCGCGGCAGCGTCGCCCGGACCCAGATGAAGACGAACAGGCAGAAGAGGATCTTCGCCACGAACCAGATCACGCCGGGGATCCAGGTGAACGGCGCGAAGCCGAAGGGCGGCAGCCACCCGCCGAGGAACAGGATGGAGGTCATCCCGCTCATCAGGATCATGTTGGCGTATTCGCCGAGGAAGAACAGCGCGTAGGTCATGGACGAGTACTCGACCATGAAGCCGCCGGTGATCTCGGATTCGCCCTCGGGCAGGTCGAACGGCGCCCGGTTGGTCTCGGCCAGCGCCGAGATGAAGAAGATCACGAACATCGGCAGCAGCGGGATCGCGAACCAGATCGTCTCCTGCGCATGGACGATGTCGGAGATCCGGAGCGAGCCGACGCAGAGCAGCACGGAGATCATGACGAAGCCGATCGAGACTTCGTAGGACACCATCTGCGCCGCGGAGCGCAGGCCGCCGAGGAAGGCGTATTTCGAGTTCGACGACCAGCCGGCGATGATGATGCCGTAGACGCCGAGCGAGGAGATCGCGAACAGGTACAGCACGCCGACGTTGATGTCGGCCAGCACCCAGCCATCGTCGAACGGGATCACTGCCCAGGCCACGAGGCTGAGGAAGAAGGTGATCATCGGCGCCAGGATGAACAGCATCCGGTTGGCGCCCGACGGGATGATCGTCTCCTTGCTCAGGAGCTTGAGGCCGTCGGCGATCGGCTGCAGCAGGCCGAAGGGGCCGACCACCATCGGGCCCTGGCGCAGCTGCATCGCGGCCATGACCTTGCGCTCGGCATAGGTCAGGTAGGCCACCGCGATGATCAGCGGCAGGACGATCGCGATGATCTGAAGGACGACGAGAACCGTCGGCCAGGCGTATCCGCTCCAGAAGTCCATCGCCGCGTTACTCCGCCGCCGCTTTGTGCTGGCCCAGGATCTCGTCGATGCACAGCGCCATCGTCTCCGAGGCGCGGCTGATCGGGTCCGTCATGTAGAAGTTCTCGACCGCCGAGGCGAAGGGCGCCGTGCCCATCGCGCCTTCGGCGCCGAAGGCGCCCCACTCGCCCGGCGCCTGGGTATCCGGCGCCCCGAAGACCGGGTTCACCGCGACCAGGCGCTGGCGCACCTCGCGCAGGCTGTCATAGGGCAGCTTGCGGCCCATGGCCTCGCTGGCGGCGCGCAGGATCTTCCAGTCCTCGCGCGCCTCGCCCGGCGGGAACACCGCCATGCGGGCCTGCTGCACGCGGCCTTCGGTGTTGACGTAGGTGGCGTTCTTCTCGGTGTAGGCGGCACCCGGCAGGATCACGTCGGCGCGATGGGCGCCGCGGTCGCCGTGATGGCCCTGGTAGACCACGAAGGCCTTGCCGAGCCGGCCGGTGTCGATCTCGTCGGCCGCCAGCAGCCAGACGAAGTCGATCTCGCCCTTCTGCGCGCCGTCGAGGATGCCGGCGACGTCGCGGCCGCCCGGGCCAGGCAGGAAGCCGAGGTCCAGGCCGCCGACCCGGGCCGCCGCGGTGTGCAGCACGTTGAAGCCGTTCCAGCCGTCGCGGACTAGGCCGAAGGTCTCGGCGATCCGGCGGCAGGCGGCCAGCACCTGGGCGCCATCCTCGCGGGTCAAAGCCCCCTGCCCCACGATCAGCAGCGGCGCCTTGGCGTTGCGCAGCACCTCGGCGAAGCCGTCGGTGCCGTCGGCGATCGCCGCCAGCGTCTCCGGCCCGGCCCCGAGATGGCGGGTGCGGTAGGTCAGGTCGACATCCGGGCCGACCACGCCGACGGTCAGGCCGTTGCGCAGCCAGCGCTTGCGAATGCGGGCGTTGACGATCGCCGCCTCGGAACGCGGATTGGTTCCGACCAGCAGGATGACGTCGGCCTGCTCGATCCCGGCCAGGCCACTGTTGAACAGGTAGGCGCCGCGCGGCCCGGCCGGCAGCTTCGCCCCGTCCTGGCGGCAGTCGAGGTTGGGCGAGCCGAAGGCCGTCATCAGGTCCTTCAGCGCGACCATGGCCTCGGCGTCGACGGTGTCGCCGGCGATCGCCGCCATGCGCTTGCCATCCAGCCCTTTGGCCTTTTCGGCGATGGCCTGGAACGCCTCGGCCCAGCTGGCCGGCTGCAGCTTGCCGTCACGCCGGACATAGGGCCGGTCGAGACGGCGGCGCTTCAGCCCGTCAATGGCGTAGCGGGTCTTGTCGCTGATCCACTCCTCGTTGACGTCCTCGTTGAGGCGCGGCAGCACGCGCATCACCTCGCCGCCGCGAGCGTCGATGCGGATGTTCGAGCCGACGGCGTCGAGGACGTCGATGCTCTCGGTCTTGCGCAGCTCCCACGGCCGGGCGCTGAAGGCGTAGGGCTTGGAGGTCAGCGCGCCGACCGGGCAGACATCGACGAGGTTGCCCGACAGCTCGGACGCGATCGCCTGCTCGACATAGGTGGTGATCTCCATGTGCTCGCCGCGGTTCACGCCGCCGAGCACCGGCACGCCGGCGATCTCGTCGATGAAGCGGATGCAGCGGGTGCACTGGATGCACCGGGTCATGAAGGTCTCGATCAGCGGCCCGAGATACTTGTCGGTGACCGCGCGCTTGCCTTCGGTGTAGCGGCCCCGGTCGAAGCCGTAGGCCACGGCCTGGTCCTGCAGGTCGCACTCGCCGCCCTGGTCGCAGATCGGGCAGTCGAGCGGATGGTTGATCAGCAGGAACTCCATGATGCCGCGGCGCGCATCGCGCACGACATCGGTGTTCGTCTTGATCACCATGCCGTCGCCGGCCGGCATCGCGCAGGACGCGATCGGTTTCGGCGACTTCTCCATCTCGACCAGGCACATGCGGCAGTTCGCCGGCACCGAGAGCTTGTCGTGGAAGCAGAAGCGCGGCACCTCGATGCCGAGGCGCTCGCAGGCCTGCAGCACCGACGTGCCTGGCTCGACCTCGATCTCGATCCCGTCAATCGTCAGCTTGGGCATCGGTGCCTTCCTATTCCGCGGCTTCGCGGCGATGGGCGCGGTCGCGATGATCGCGGATCCGCTCCTCCATCTCGTCGCGGAAATGCCGGATCAGCGCCTGGACCGGCCAGGCGGCCGCGTCGCCGAGGGCGCAGATGCTGCGGCCGTCGATCTGCTTGGTCACCTGCAGCAGCATGTCGATCTCGTCCGACCGGGCGTTGCCGGTGACCATGCGCTGCATGACCCGGTACATCCAGCCGGTGCCCTCGCGGCACGGCGTGCACTGGCCGCAGCTCTCATGCATGTAGAAGCGCGACAGGCGGGCGACCGCGTAGATCACGTCGGTCGACTTGTCCATGACGATCAGCCCGGCGGTGCCGAGCGCCGACTTGACCTCGCGCAGCGCGTCGAAGTCCATCAGGACGGTGTCGCAGATGTCCTTCGGCAGGATCGGGGCGGAGGAGCCGCCGGGGATCACCGCCTTCAGGTTGTCCCAGCCGCCGCGCACGCCGCCGGCATGCTTGTCGATCAGCTCCCGCATCGGGATGCCGAGCTCTTCCTCGACATTGCAGGGCTGGTTCACATGGCCGGAGATGCAGAACAGCTTGGTGCCCTGGTTCTTCGGCCGGCCGATGCCGGCGAACCAGGCGCCGCCGCGGCGCAGGATCTCGCCGACCACGGCGATGGTCTCGACATTGTTCACCGTGGTCGGGCAGCCATAGAGGCCGGCGCCCGCCGGGAACGGCGGCTTGTTGCGCGGCTGGCCCTTCTTGCCCTCCAGGCTCTCCAGCAGCGCGGTCTCCTCGCCGCAGATATAGGCGCCGGCGCCGCGGTGCAGGTATAGGTCGAAGTCCCAGCCGGTGCCGGCCGCGTTCTTGCCGAGCAGGCCGGCGTCATAGGCCTGGTCGATCGCGACCTGCATGTTCGAGGCTTCGCCGTAGAACTCGCCCCGGATGTAGATGTAGCAGGCGTGCGCCCCCATGGCGAAGGAGGCCAGCAGCGCGCCCTCGATCAGCCGGTGCGGGTCGAAGCGCAGGATCTCGCGGTCCTTGCAGGTGCCCGGCTCCGACTCGTCGGCGTTGATGACGAGGTAGCTCGGTCGGCCGTCCTTGCTCTCCTTCGGCATGAAGGACCACTTCATGCCGGTCGGGAAGCCGGCACCGCCGCGGCCGCGCAGGCCGGAGGTCTTGACCTCCTCGATGATCCTGTCGCGGCCGAGATCGACCAGCGCCTTGGTGTCGCTCCAGATGCCGCGGCGGCGGGCGCCTTCCAGGCCCCAGTCGTCCCAGCCGTAGAGATTGGTGAAGATGCGGTCTTCGTCGCGCAGCATCACTTTTCTCCCGAATCCGCGGTGCCGGGGTGGTCGCCGCTCGGCTCGATCCTCTGCGGCGGCCGGCCCTTCTTCTGCGGCTCGGCGTCGCCGCTATGGGCGCCCGGCGAGGCCTCGGCCTGGGCCGCGACATCCTGCGCCGGCGGCGCGCCGCCGAGCGCCGGATCCGGCTGGTCTGGCCTGCTGCCCTCGGCACCCGGACGGGCGGCCGAGGACGGCACGGCCGGACGATGGCCCGGCTTCATGTTCAGCAGCGTGGTCGCGCCGGACAACGCCTCGGAATTGGTGCGGCCGTTCTGCGGGCCCGGCGTGGTCTGCTGCCCGGCCTTCAGCGCGTCGATCAGCGCCACGGTCTTGTCGTAATCCAGATCCTCGTAGAAATCGTCGTTGATCTGGACCATCGGGGCGTTGACGCAGGCGCCCAGGCACTCGACCTCGAGCACCGAGAACTGGCCGTCCTCGCTGGTCTCATGGTTGCCGCAGCCGGCCCGGTCCCGCAGCGCCCGCATCACCTCGCCCGACCCGCGCAGCCAGCACGGGGTGGTGGTGCAGACCTGGAAGAAGTGGCGGCCGACCGGGGCCTTGTTGAACATGGTGTAGAAGCTGGCGACCTCGTACACCCGGATCCGCGGCATCTCCAGCAGGTCGGCGACATGGTCCATCGCCACCCGCGGGATCCAGTTGTGGTGCTGGCGCTGGGCGAGGTCGAGCAGCGGGATCACCGCGCTCTGCTGCTTGCCCTCGGGATACTTGGCGATGATCTTCTTCGCCCGCTCGAGGTTCTCGGGCGTGAAGGCGAAATGCTTCGGCTGCTCCGCCTCCGGCGCAATCCCTGCGGCCGTCATCGGTCGATCTCCCCGAACACGATGTCCTGGCTGCCGATGATCGCGACGGCATCGGCCAGCATGTGTCCCCGGCTCATGAAGTCGAGCCCCTGCAGATGAGCGAAGCCAGGGGCGCGGATGCGGCAGCGATACGGCCGGTTGGTGCCGTCCGCGACCAGATAGACGCCGAACTCGCCCTTCGGGGCCTCGACCGCGGCGTAGGTCTCGCCGGCCGGGACGTGATAGCCCTCGGTGTAGAGCTTGAAGTGATGGATCAGCGCTTCCATCGACCGCTTCATGTCGGCCCGCGGCGGCGGTGACACCTTGCGGTCGGTGGTCTTCACCGGGCCGTCCTTCGGCATCTGCTCCAGGCACTGCCGGATGATGCGGTTGGACTGGCGCATCTCCTCGACCCGCAGCAGGTAGCGGGCATAGCAGTCGCCGGTCAGGCCGACCGGGACGTCGAACTCCATCCGGTCATAGACGTCGTAGGGCTGCGCCTTGCGCAGGTCCCAGGCGATGTTCGAGGCGCGCAGCATCGGGCCGGAGAAGCCCCAGGCCTTGGCCTGCTCCGCCGTCACCACGCCGATATCGACCAGGCGCTGCTTGAAGATCCGGTTCTCGGTCAGCAGGTTCTCGAGGTCGTCGACGAATTTCGGGAAGCGCTCGGTATAGGCCCAGATGTCGTCGGCCAGGCCGGCCGGCATGTCCTGGGAGACGCCGCCCGGGCGGAAGTAGTTGGCGTGCAGCCGCGCGCCCGACACCCGCTCGTAGAACTCCATCAGGAGCTCGCGCTCCTCGAAGCCCCACAGCGACGGGGTCACCGCGCCGACGTCCAGCGCGTAGGTGGTGATGTTCAGCAGGTGGTTCAGCACCCGGCCGATCTCGGCGAACAGCACGCGGATGTACTGCCCGCGCTCCGGCACGGTCAGGCCCAGCAGCCGCTCCACCGCCAGGGCGAAGGCGTGCTCCTGGTTCATCGGGGCGACATAGTCCAGGCGATCGAAATAGGGCGTCGCCTGCATGTAGGTCTTGTACTCGATCAGCTTCTCGGTGCCGCGATGCAGCAGCCCGATATGCGGATCGGCCCGCTCCACCACCTCGCCGTCCAGCTCCAGCACCAGGCGCAGCACGCCGTGCGCGGCCGGGTGCTGCGGGCCGAAGTTCATGGTGTAGGGCTTGATCTGGGTCTCGACCATGATGCTTACGCCTTCGGCTCGTTCAGCGCGGCCTTCTCGTCGCCCGGCAGGACCACGGGCACGTCAGGACCGGGGCGCGTCATGCCTTCCCACGGGCTGAGGAAATCGAAGGTGCGGAAATCCTGGGTCAGCTTGACCGGCTCGTAGACTACCCGCTTCTGCTCGGTGTCGTAGCGGACCTCGACATAGCCGGTCAGCGGGAAATCCTTGCGCAGCGGATGCCCCTCGAAGCCGTAATCGGTGAGGATGCGGCGCAGATCCGGGTTGTCGGCGAAGAAGATGCCGTACAGATCCCAGGCCTCGCGCTCGAACCAGGTCGCGGCCGGGAAGACGCCGGCCGCGGACGGGACCGGCGTGTCCTCGTCGGTCGTCACCTTGACCCGGATCCGGCGGTTATGCCGGAAGCTGAGCAGGTGGTAGACGACCTCCAGCCGCTCCGGCCGGGTCGGATAGTCGGCGCCGCAGATGTCGGTCAGCTGCTCGAACAGGGCGTCGGCCGCGTCGCGCAGATGGGTCAGCACCCGGACGACCGACTCGCGCCGCACGGTCAGGGTCAGCTCGGCCGTCGGCGACACCGAATGGTCGAGCACATCCGCGCCCAGCGCCGCCGCGAGGGCCGTGCCGAGGTCGGTCAGTTCCTGGATCGATGCCATTCCTTGCTTCCCGATCCCTCAGCGGATGATCCGGTTGCCGCGCCGGATCTTCTTCTGCAGCTGCATGATGCCGTAGACCAGGGCCTCGGCCGTCGGCGGGCAGCCCGGGACATAGATGTCGACCGGGACGACGCGGTCGCAGCCGCGCACCACCGAGTAGGAGTAGTGGTAGTAGCCGCCGCCATTGGCGCAGGAGCCCATCGAGATGACCCAGCGCGGCTCGGGCATCTGGTCGTAGACCTTGCGCAGGGCCGGGGCCATCTTGTTGGTCAGCGTGCCGGCGACGATCATGACGTCGGACTGGCGTGGGCTGGGCCGCGGGATGACCCCGAGTCGGTCCAGGTCATAGCGCGGCATGTAGGCGTGGATCATCTCCACCGCGCAGCAGGCCAGGCCGAAGGTCATCGGCCACAGCGATCCGGTGCGCGCCCAGCCGAGCAGCGCGTCGAACTGGGTCAGAAGGAAGCCCTTGTCCTGGATCTCGGCATTGGCGGCACGGATCACCGCGTCCTGCCCGGGGCCGGGGGGGATCGGCGTGCCGATGCCCACGGGGCTGGTCGCCACCGGGCTGCTCGGCTGAGTCGCGCTCACTCCCATTCCAGCGCTCCCTTCTTCCACTCGTAGATGAAGCCGACGGTCAGGACGCCCAGGAACACCATCATCGACCAGAAGCCGAACATCCCGATGTCCTTGAGCGCCACCGCCCAGGGAAACAGGAAGGCCACTTCCAGGTCGAAGATGATGAACAGGATCGAGACCAGGTAGAACCGGACGTCGAACTTGGAGCGCGCGTCGGCGAAGGCGTCGAAGCCGCACTCATAGGCCGAGAGCTTCTCGCTGTCCGGGTTCTGCTTCCCGACGACGAGGGACGCGCCGACCGCGGCGCCGGCGATCACGATGGCGATCGCCAGGAAGACGAGGATCGGAAAGTACTCCGACACTAGAGAGGTCGTCATCGCTCACCCGTCACACGTGGAGCCTGCTCGATCTTGATCGGCAGGCGCTCCACCCCAAATCTCATTCTTCGTCGAGAGGGTGGCCCGTTCCGGGTCCCTTCCGGCGCGGCCTTTATAGGCCGGCATGTCGGACGAGAGAAGCGAATTTCCGCCACATTTTCTAATTGCGAATGCTTCTCAACCGCATGATTTTGCTGGGATCTTCGCCTTTCCCCGGGATGCCTCGGACGGCCATCTGGACCGGCAGGTCCAGCCGCGTCCAAATGCAGCAAGGGCCGCGAACCCGTCACAGACGAGGCGGCCCGGAGCAAGTAACGGCGGGATCGGGGAAGTGGCGCGAGTGACGGGACTTGAACCCGCGGCCTCCGGCGTGACAGGCCGGCGCTCTAACCAACTGAGCTACACCCGCGCAGGGTGCCGGCAACGATCACAGGGCCTTCGGCGGACCGCCGAAACCCGGAGCGAGACCGGAATACAGGAAGTGGCGCGAGTGACGGGACTTGAACCCGCGGCCTCCGGCGTGACAGGCCGGCGCTCTAACCAACTGAGCTACACCCGCGCATCTGGCCGCTCATCGCGGCGAGGCGCTTGAGATACCCACTCCACCGGGGGCTGTCAACTCGAATTGCCGGCGGAGGAGCGGGATTTTCAAGCGGAGGAAAACAGCGGCTTTCCGGAAAATCCGCCCGTCACGGCGAGCCCCGCAGGGGCGTGGCCATCCAGAGGTCGGTGCCGCTGGATGGCCACGCCCCTGCGGGGCTCGCCGTGACGGAAAAACCGGAGAGTCGATCTGACGACCACCTTGGTGCCAGGCACCGAAGCGGCCAGGGACTGGTGGGCGATGACGGGCTCGAACCGCCGACACTCGGTGTGTAAAACCGATGCTCTACCAGCTGAGCTAATCGCCCGGGCGGACCCGCGGGAGCGATCCCGCGGGGTCCGGACATGAAGCGGCCGGTCGGGCCAAGGCGCCGACCGGCCGGTTCTGACACAAGCGCGAAGGCTTACTTCTTCTTGCCGCCGGTGCTGTTGACGGCATCCTTCAGGCCCTTGCCGGCCTTGAACTTGACCTGCTTGGAGGCGGCGATCTTGATGGTCTCGCCGGTCCGCGGGTTGCGGCCCTCAGACGCGGCACGCGCCGCGACGCCGAAAGTGCCGAACCCAACGAGGCGGACTTCCCCCCCCTTCGTCAACGTCTTGGTGACGCCGTCAATGAAGCTGTCGATGGCGTTGCCAGCATCGGCACGCGACAGACCGGTGCTTTCCGCGACGTGTGCGACGAGATCGTTCTTGTTCACGTGTCGGCCTCCTTCAGGCTCTGTGTTGGTCGTTCCGGCAGGGACGCCGGAAACAGGCTAGGTACATCTCCAAACCGACAACCGTTCGATGCGCCTTTCCCCGACACCGAAACGTCACGAAATGTAAGCGTATCGCGGAAACCCGGTCAATCGTCGGCGGCCCTGAAACACATGGAATTCTGCCAAGTTCCAAGGCCGCCGAGATACCTCAGTGGCGGATCACCGCTTCGTCGTCGCCATCAGCGGCGACGGGGGCGATGTCGTCCACATCCGTTTCCTTCCATTCGATCGGCTCCAGAGGACGCACCAGGGCGTTCTTCAGAACCTCCTCGACATTGGCGGTCGGCAGGATTGCCAAGGCCTTCTTCACCGAATCCGGGATATCCGCAAGGTCTTTTTCATTGTCCTTGGGAATAATCACCGTCTTGATCCCGGCCCGGACGGCCGCCAGCAGCTTCTCCTTCAGGCCGCCGATCGGCAGCACGCGCCCGCGCAGGGTGACCTCGCCGGTCATCGCCACGTCGCGGCGGACCGGGTTTCCGGTCAGCGCCGAGACCATGGCCGTGACCATGGCGATGCCCGCCGACGGCCCGTCCTTCGGGGTCGCCCCCTCCGGCACGTGGACGTGGATGTCGCGCTTGCCGAACAGCGTCGGCTTGATGCCGAAGGACACGGCGCGGGCCTTGGCGAAGCTTTCCGCCGCCTGCACCGATTCCTTCATCACGTCGCCGAGCTTGCCGGTCGCCACCACGCGGCCGCGGCCGGGGACCGGCACGGCCTCGATCGACAGGATCTCGCCGCCGACCTCGGTCCAGGCCAGGCCGGTGACGACGCCGACCATGTCCTCCAGCTCCGCCTCGCCGTACCGGAACTTGCGCACGCCCGCGTATTTCTCGAGATCCGCCGGCTTGACGGTGATCTTCTTGACGTCGCTGGTCAGGATCTCGCGCACCGCCTTGCGCGCCAGGCCCGCAATCTCACGCTCCAGGCTGCGGACGCCCGCCTCCCGGGTGTAATAGCGAATCAGGTCGCGCAGCGCCTCGTCGGTCAGCGTCCACTCGCCCTTCTTCAGGCCGTTGGCCTCGGCCTGCTTCTGGATCAGGTGGCGCTTGGCGATCTCGACCTTCTCATCCTCGGTGTAGCCGGGGATGCGGATGATCTCCATGCGGTCCATCAGCGGCTGCGGCATGCGCAGGCTGTTGGCCGTGCAGATGAACATCACGTCCGACAGGTCGTAATCGACCTCGAGATAGTGGTCGTTGAAGGTCGCGTTCTGCTCCGGGTCCAGCACCTCCAGCAGGGCCGAGGACGGGTCGCCGCGGTAGTCGGCGCCCAGCTTGTCGATCTCGTCCAGCAGGAACAGCGGGTTCGACGACTTGGCCTTCTTCATGCCCTGGATGACCTTGCCCGGCATCGAGCCGATATAGGTCCGCCTATGGCCGCGGATCTCCGCCTCGTCGCGGACGCCGCCCAGCGACATGCGCACGAAGTTGCGGCCGGTGGCCTTGGCGATCGACTTGCCCAGCGAGGTCTTGCCGACGCCCGGAGGACCGACCAGGCACAGGATCGAGCCGCGGATCTTGCTGGTCCGCTGCTGCACGGCCAGGTACTCCAGCACGCGCTCCTTGACCTTCTCCAGGCCGTAATGGTCGTCGTTCAGCACCTGTTCGGCGTGGATCAGGTCCTTCTTGATGCGGGTCCGCTGCTTCCAGGGAATCGACAGCATCCAGTCGAGGTAGTTGCGGACCACCGTGGCCTCGGCCGACATCGGGCTCATCGACCGCAGCTTCTTCAGCTCGGCCATGGCCTTGTCGCGGGCCTCCTTGGTCAGCTTGACTTTGTTGATCCGCTCCTCGAGCTCCGCCGCCTCGTCGCGACCGTCCTCGCCCTCGCCGAGCTCCTTCTGGATCGCCTTCAGCTGCTCGTTCAGGTAGTACTCGCGCTGGGTCTTCTCCATCTGCCGCTTGACGCGGCTGCGGATGCGCTTCTCGACCTGGAGGACGCCGATCTCGCCCTCCATGAAGCCATAGACCTTCTCCAGCCGCTCGGTGATCGAGGCGATCTCGAGGATCTGCTGCTTCTCGGGGATCTTCAGCGACAGGTGCGCGGCGATGGTGTCGGCCAGCTTGGCGCCGTCCTCGATCTGGTTGACCGAGACCAGCACTTCAGGCGGGATCTTCTTGTTGAGCTTGATGTACTGCTCGAACTGGGCGACCGCGGCGCGGCCCAGCGCCTCGACCTCCTGCGGGTCGGCGCCAACCTCCTCGAGCGGCTCCACCTGGGCCTGGAAGAAGTCCGGATTGTCGGAATAGCGCACGATGCGCGCGCGCTGCACGCCTTCCACCAGCACCTTGACGGTCCCGTCCGGCAGCTTCAGCAGCTGCAGCACCGTCCCGATCGTGCCGACGTCGAAGATCTCCTCCGGCGACGGGTCGTCCTGCGAGGCGTTGCGCTGGGTGACCAGGAGGATCTGCTTGTCCTCCTTCATCACGTCCTCCAGCGCGCGCACCGACTTCTCGCGGCCGACGAACAACGGCACGATCATGTGCGGGAAGACCACGATGTCCCTCAGAGGCAACACCGGGTACAGCGTGTCTTTGTTCAGGTTCAACATGCGTTCTGCCTTACTGGGGTGGGCAGCGGCCCGGGAAGCGGCGCCGCGCCGGCGCCGGACGGTGGAGACCCGGCGCGCCTGATAAACGTGGCGATGACCGGAGGCCGTTCAAGGGACGGGAATGCTGCAGCCCTCATGACCCCGTCACAAGAGCGCAATCGGGCCACAGTGGCAAGCCAAAGGCGGCCTTCCGGGCCAAGTTCGAAACGAAACAGCCGATGCCCGGAGGCATCGGCTGTCAGGTCGGTCAGGATCTGTCGCGGGCCCGGCGTCAGGCGCTGGGGGCGCGGTCCTGCTGTTTCTCCGCGTAGATCAGGAGCGGCTTGGCGCGGCCCTCCACCACCTCGCGGTTGACCACGATCTCGACCACGCCGTTCATGCTCGGCAGGTCGTACATCGGCTCGAGCAGGATGCTCTCCATGATCGAGCGCAGGCCGCGCGCGCCGGTCTTGCGCTGGATCGCCCGGTTGGCGATGCCCTTCAGGGCATCGTCGGTGAGCGACAGGTGCACGTCCTCCATCTCGAACAGCCGCTGGTACTGCTTCACCAGCGCGTTCTTCGGCTTGGACAGGATCTCGATCAGCGCGTCCGAGTCGAGGTCCTCGAGCGTCGCGACCACCGGCAGGCGGCCGACGAACTCCGGAATCAGGCCGAACTTCAGCAGATCCTCGGGCTCGACCTCGCTGAAGATCTCGCCGGTCGTCCGCTCATCCGGCCCGCGCACATCGGCGCCGAAGCCGAGCGAGCTGCCGCGGCCGCGCTGGGAGATGATCTTCTCCAGCCCGGAGAAGGCACCGCCGCAGATGAACAGGATGTTGGTGGTGTCGACCTGCAGGAACTCCTGCTGCGGGTGCTTGCGCCCGCCCTGCGGCGGCACCGAGGCGATGGTGCCTTCCATGATCTTCAGCAGGGCCTGCTGCACGCCCTCGCCCGAGACGTCGCGGGTGATCGAGGGGTTGTCCGACTTGCGGCTGATCTTGTCGACCTCGTCGATGTAGACGATGCCGCGCTGCGCCCGCTCGACATTGTAGTCGGCGGCCTGCAGCAGCTTGAGGATGATGTTCTCGACATCCTCGCCGACATAGCCCGCCTCGGTCAGCGTCGTCGCGTCGGCCATGGTGAAGGGCACGTCGAGGATGCGCGCCAGGGTCTGGGCCAAGAGCGTCTTGCCGCAGCCGGTCGGCCCGATCAACAGGATGTTGGACTTTGCGAGCTCGACCTCGCCGTTCTTCTGCCCGTGCGCCAGCCGCTTGTAGTGGTTGTGCACGGCGACGGAGAGCACCTTCTTCGCGTGCTCCTGGCCGATCACGTAGTCGTCCAGAACCTTGCGGATGTCCTTCGGCGTCGGGACCCCGTCGCGGTTCTTGACCAGCGTGGTCTTGTTCTCCTCGCGGATGATGTCCGTGCACAGCTCGACGCACTCGTCGCAGATGAACACAGTCGGGCCCGCAATCAGCTTGCGAACCTCGTGCTGGCTCTTGCCGCAGAACGAGCAGTAGAGCGTGTTCTTCGAGTCACCGCCTGAGGTCTTGCTCATCACTGCCTCACTTCCGCATCCGCGATACCGACCCGCGTGCCCCTGGCGCCCAGGCCGGGATGCGGTTGCCTCCAGATGGCGGCGGCTCCACCCTGCGACAAGGTCGTCCCGGCGCAGGGCAGATCCGCTTCATCACGAATCAAGATAGCGCCCTTCGGCCCCGTTCGGTAGGGCCGCGGGCCAAGAGATCGATTATTCAACGGTCGGACGCCGCTCGACGACCTCGTCGACGATGCCGAAGCCCTTGGCTTCGTCGGCCGACATGAACTTGTCGCGGTCCATCGAGCGCTCGATCTCCTCGAGGCTCTGGCCGGTGTGCTTGACATAGACCTCGTTGAGCCGCTGCCGCAGCTTGAGGATCTCGCGGGCCTGGATCTCGATGTCCGAGGCCTGGCCGCGGGCGCCGCCCGAGGGCTGGTGCACCATGATCCGGCTGTTCGGCAACGCGAAGCGCTTGCCGGGAGCGCCGGCGGCCAGCAGCAGCGAGCCCATCGACGCCGCCTGGCCGATGCAGACGGTCATGATCTGCGGCTGGATGTACTGCATGGTGTCGTAGATCGCCATGCCCGCCGTGATCACCCCGCCCGGCGAGTTGACGTAGAAGGCGATGTCCTTCTTCGGGTTCTCGGATTCCAGGAACAGCAGCTGGGCGCAGACCAGGCTGGCCAGCTCGTCATAGATCGGCCCGGTCAGAAAGATGATCCGCTCCTTGAGGAGGCGGGAATAGATGTCATAGGCGCGCTCGCCCCGGTTGGTCTGTTCCACGACCATCGGGACCAGGGCGTTCATGCTCGGCTCATACGGAGGCATACGTTCCTCGAAGGCTCGCGCGGGCCGGCAGGGCGCCGCGGCTCACCCCTACATTAGGGGAGGTCCGCGGCGACCTTCAACCGGTCAGGCGCCGGTGCCGGTGTCGGCGTCGGTGTCGGCGGCCTTCGTCTCGGCGCCCTCGGTCTCGGCGGCGGCCTTCTTGGCCGACTTACGCTTGGCGGGCTTCGCCTCCTCGACCGGCTTGGCCTCGGCGGCCTCGTCCTCGTCCGGGTCGCGCGCCAGCTCCTCCGGCGTCACGGTGGCGTCGGTGACCTTGATCTTGCCGAGGATGACGTCGACGACCTTCTCCTCGAACAGCGGCGCGCGCAGATTCTCGATCGCCTGCGGGTTCTGGCGGAAGAAGTCCACCACCTGCTGCTCCTGGCCCGGATAGCGGCGGGCCTCGGCGATCAGGGCGCGGTTCAGCTCCTCCTGCGTCACCTCGACGTTCTCGGCGCGGCCGATCTCGGCGAACAGCAGGCCCAGGCGGACGCGGCGCTCGGCGATGGCGCGGTACTCGGCCTTCAGCTCGTCCTCCGGCTTGTTCTTGTCCGGATTGTCGTCGCCGCCGGTCTCGATCGACTGCTGCACCTGCTTCCAGATCTGGTCGAACTCCAGGTCGACCATGCCCTGCGGCACGGCGAAATCGACCAGCTCGGCCAGCTTGTCCAGCAGGGCGCGCTTGGCCCGCAGGCGCGACACCCGGCCGAATTCCTGCTCGGTCTGGGTCTTGACGGCGTTGCGCAGGCCCTCGAGGTCCTCGAAGCCCAGCTCCTTGGCGAACTCCTCGTTCACCTCGGGCACCACGCCCTTCTCGATCGACTTGACGTCGACCTCGAACTTCGCCGGCTTACCGGCGTGCTCGGGGCTCTGGTACTCCTCGGGGAAGCTCAGCGAGACGGTGACATGCTCGCCCGCCTTCTTGCCGACCAGCTGCTCCTCGAAGCCGGGGATGAAGCGGCCCGAGCCGATCTCCAGGCGATGGTCCTTGCCGGACATCTCCTCGCTCGGCGCCTGGCCGTCGAGGCTGCCCTCGAAGTCGATGACGGCGACGTCGCCGTTCTGCAGGCCGCGCTCCTCGGTCACCGGCTCGAACTTGCGGCGGGTCTCGGCGATGCGCGTCAGGCCGGCGGCGATCTGCTCATCGGTCACCTCGGCGACCGGGCGGGTGATCTCGACGCTGTCGAAGGCCGGCGCGGTGATCTCCGGCAGCACCTCGACATCGACCTTGTATTCCAGGTCCTTGCCCTCGTCGAAGCTGGTGACCTCGACCTTCGGGCGCAGGGCCGGGCGCAGGTTGCGCTCGTCCAGGGCCTTGCGCGTGCCCTCGTCAACGGCGCCTTCCAGGACCTCGCCCATGACCGACTTGCCATAGCGCTGCTTCATCAGCGACACCGGCACCTTGCCGGGGCGGAAGCCCGGGAGCTTGACCCGGCCCGCGAGCTTGACGAGCTCCGTCTGGACGCGTTGTTCGATGTCGGCCGCCGGCACGACGATCTTGAACTCGTGCCGCAGACCCTCGGTGCTGGTTTCGATCACTTGCATCGGTCTTCAGGAATCCGTCGATGTGACAGGTCGGACGCTATGTGCCCTGTCTGAGGTTTGATGGTGCGGGCGGAGGGATTTGAACCCCCACGGCTTTCGCCGCTGGAACCTAAATCCAGTGCGTCTACCAATTCCGCCACGCCCGCGAAGACCCCCACCCTGCCCGCCCCCGAAAACACGCACAAAAAGGCACGCAGCGGAGGGAGTCGGCCCTGCGAAGCGCCGGTCTATAGCACAGGGTTTTTATGGGCGACAGGCAAAAGGCGGGCGGCCGGGGGGCTCACAGCCGGTCCAGGACCGCCGGCAGCGCGTCGATCACGTCCTCGGCGATCAGCCCGGCGCCGACCCGCTGCGCCGCGGCGCCGTGCAGCCAGACGGCGGCGCAGGCGGCCTCGAATCCCGTCATGCCCTGCGCCTTCAGCCCCAGCACGATCCCGGCCAGGACGTCGCCGGTGCCGCCGGTGGCCAGGGTCGGCGGGGCGTTGGCGTTGATCGCGGCCCGGCCGTCCGGCGCCGCGATGATGGTATCGGCTCCCTTCAGCACCACCACAGCCCCGACCGTCGCCGCGGCCCGGCGCGCCCGGACCAGGCGGGAGGCGTCGCCCTTGCCGAACAGCTTGTCGAACTCGCCCTGATGTGGCGTCAGCAC
>NZ_JANX01000029.1 GCF_000767795.1 Inquilinus limosus MP06
AGGCCGCGGCGTAGAAGGCGACCGCGGCCTCGAGATCCGGCACGTCGATATTGACCAGCAGCGCCATGGCGTCCCCCTCTGCCCGCCGCCCGCTACCGTGCCAGCGCCTCCGCCTCGAGGGCGCCGAGGGCGGCGGCGAAATCGGTCATGTCGGCGGTCAGCCGGGCCAGGCCCCTGGTCGGCGACAGCGTCGCCTCGTCCATGTACAGGGCCCGGTTCAGCTCGACCTGCAGGGCATGGATGCCGGCGCGCGGCCGGCCGTAATGCCGGGTGGTGAAGCCGCCGGCATAGGGGGTGTTGCGGGTGACGGCATAGCCGCGGCCGGCCAGCCACTGCTCCGCCGCCTCGGTCACCGCCGCGGCGCAGGAGCTGCCGTAGCAGTCGCCCAGCACGACGTCGACCGCGCGGCCTCCGGGGGTGCGCGAGGCGCCCTGCGACGGCATCGAATGGGCGTCGATCAGGACGGCATGGCCGAAGGCGGCACGGGTCTCGTCGACCAGCCGGCGCAGCGTGGCATGGTACGGGGTATAGAACTGCTCCACCCGCTCCACTGCCTCGGCGAAGCGCAGCTTGCCGCGGTAGATATCCTTCCCCTGGGCGACGATGCGGGCGATGGTGCCGAGCCCGGCGACGACCCGCGGCGAGCGGGTGTTGACCCAGCCCGGCAGCGCGTCGTCGAACATCTCGGGGTCGAGCTCATAGGCCTCGCGGTTGACGTCGAGGAAGGCGCGCGGGAACAAAGCGCGCAGCAGCGGCGCGCCGCGCTCCGGCACCTGGCCGAAGATCTGGTCGACGAAGCCGTCCTCGGAGCGCCGCAGCGTGTGGGGGTCGAGCTTCGCCGCGGCCAGGAACGACGGCGGATAGTCGCGGCCGCTGTGCGGCGAGGCGACCACCACCGGAAGGCGCCGGTCCTGCGGCAGGGCGATCGCCACCGCGTCGGACGCCGGCGACTGCGAGGCGACTTGACCATCCATATCACCGTCATATCCCAGCGCCCCCGGGCTGTCGACGGCGGCTGTCGACGCGGCCGGCGGCAGGCTCGGTTTGATGCTTGCGCCCCCCGGTCGATGATGCTACATGGGCGCTCCCCGCGGACGACCGGTCTCGGCCGTCCTTCCCGGTAACGGGCGCGTAGCTCAGCGGGAGAGCACTACGTTGACATCGTAGGGGTCACTGGTTCAATCCCAGTCGCGCCCACCACCGGACCTCCAGGCAGATCAGAGAGCTTGGCGTGGTCCCCCGAGGGATCCGCGGTTCCGTGCAGAACAGCGCTGGAGCGTGCTGACGCATTGGCACGTTTTAGGCACATGAATGTTCATAGTCAGCGCTTGCGTGCGACGCCAGCGACCTGGGATCGTGCATCCAGAATGATGTGTATGAGCAAACACTAACCTTGACGCCCATACCGCCCGGTTGTGTGTCTATACACATATGAAGAGTGGGGACGTCATCGGTGCCCCTCAAGGCGGACGGTTGGTACGAGGTGGCCCAGAAGGGCAGCCACGTCGAGATAAAGCACCCATCGAAGCCAGGCCGCGTGACGGTCCCACACCCCAAGAGAGACATACCTATCGGCACGCTCCGGAGCATCGAGAAGCAAGCCGACATCAAGCTGAGGTGAGCCATGCGCTATTACATCGCCCTGATCCACAAGGACGCTGGTAGCGACTACGGTGTCTCGTTCCCCGACCTCCCCGGCCTGATCACGGCCGGCAGCGATTTGGACGAGGCTCGCGCCATGGCGGAGGAGGCCTTGGCCCTGCACATGGAAGGCATGGCCGAGGACGATGAGGCTGTACCCGAACCCTCCGGCCTGGAGGAGATCATGGCCGACGCCGAAAACCGGGACGGCGTCGCCGTCCTCGTGCCTGCTCCGCAGCAGGCCATAAAGTCTGTTCGGGTGAACGTCACCATTCCGGAGGACGTGCTGGCGGAGATCGACCGCTACGCCGAAGGGCATGGCTTTACCCGATCGGGCTTCCTGGTCCGGGCAGCTCGCGAGGCGATGGCGGATGATCGCCTGGAGACGGCGGCTTAACCGGCAGCCCTCTGTACGAGCATTGAACCTGCGACCCCTACCGTGTGAGGGGAGTGTTCTCCGGAGAGGGCACTGCCCTTTCACGGCGGCGTCCCGGCCCCAGATTCGACGCCCTGCGCAGGCAACGGCTGTGCCGGGCCTGCCCAACCCGCTCTGAATCCTCGACTGGAGCGTCGTCCTGGCACGACAGGATGTGACTGATCGAGATTCGACTGGCGAGGCACGGTGATGTCCTGTCACCATCTTGCCGGGTCGAGGACGGGAGCGATGTCTTGGGCATGGCAGGTCGCGATCCGGAGGTCGAAGCCCGGACGCTGAAGCGGCGGTTTCAGGCGGTTACGGCGCGCCTGGAACGCGCCGAGCGGCATCGACGATGGGTCCGGTGGCTGGTCCGGATGACCCCGCCGCTGCTCGTGACGGCCGGTCTCGTCGTGGGCGGCTTCCTGAACAGCCCGTGGCCACCGGGGCCGACGATCCGGCATCTGGCGGCCTTTCCGGACTGCGCCATGGCGCAATGGGTCGGGCTGGCGCCCGCCCGGACCGGCGAGCTGGGCTATTACGCCCGGCATGACCGGGATGGCGATGGAATCGCCTGCGAACCCCGGGCACCCTGATCCGCGGGTTTCAGGTCAGGACGGCCCGCCCACCACCGGATCCACCTCCAGAATCCCCACCCGCGACTCGATCTCCACCGCCGACACCACCCCCTCCGCCTGCTCGATCTCGCGGAAGCAGCGGTACATGCTGTCATTGAAGCGGATGTCGTCGAACACCAGGATCCAGGGGCTGGTGATGCGGGCCAGCAGCAACTCGGCCTGCGCCTTGACGATGTCGCCGACATGGATGCCGTCGATGAAGGCGATGCCCGGACGGTCGAAGGCGATCTTCGTCGCCGCGAGCCCGGCCTCGAAGGTGTCGGCGACAGCGGTGAAGCGCGGGCTGATCGCGGCCAGGTTGGCGCGGGCGATCTCCTGCCACTGCCGGTTCGGGTCGAAGGTGACCAGCCGGCCGCGGCGGTTGGCCTGCAGCCCGGCCAGCCAGTACATGCCGGAGACGCCGAAGGCGGTGCCGATCTCCACCACCGTCCAGGGCCGGTACCGGCGCGCCAGCTGGACATAGACCCGGCCGTATTTGTGGCTGGTGCGGACGCTGTTGCTGGACCGCTTGAAGCTGTCATCGGCCGCGGCGAAGTCGCGATAGCCCTCCCACAGGTCGAGCGGCCCCATCTCCTGCGTCAGCCGGGCGCGCTCGGCGATCAGCGGCTCCCGGCCGAAGGGGCGGGGGCGGACCAGCTCCGCCACCCGCGCCTCGGTCAGGAACGCCGTGTCCCGCTTCCGGCGGACCACGGCCAGCGGCGCCGGCCCGGGGCCCCCCATCAGGCCGCCAGCGGGAACGGGCAGGCCTCGCGCAGCGCCGCCAGGTCCGGCATCCGCTCGGGAATGTACCGGCACAGCTTGGCGTGGTCCGGGGTGACCGTGCCGAGCTCCGCCAGGTCGAAGGGCTCGACATCCTTCAGCCCGACCGAGGCGAAGTAGTCCTCGAACTTGGTGTTGCCGCCCGGGATCTGGGTCTCGCTGGTCGACATCACCGCCCAGCCGACCGGGATGCCGTAGGCCTGGGCCACGATCAGCCCGTGCAGCGAGGTCGAGATGATGTGCTCGCACTCCGACACCTCGTCGAGGAAGGCCTCGATGTCGTCGTAGCCGCTGCGCATGATGTCGATCACCTTGACGTCCGGATGCACCTCCAGCGGCGCCGCGACATGGGTGAAGTGGCGGATCAGGCCGAGCTTGTGCTTCTTCGTGCCCTTCGGCTGGTACAGCTGCGGCAGCAGCAGGGCGACGTCGCCATAGACCTGCGGGCACTTCCCGCCGCTGTCGAGCACCAGGCGCCGGGTCAGCGGGCCGCGCACCGCCTTGTACACCGCCTGCGGGTGCAGCTTGTCGGTCAGGCGCGGGCTGCCCGTGCCCCAGACTGGGGTGCCCTTCTTGGCGAATTTGATCACCGAGCCGATGACGAGGGCGCCGCTGCCCGCCGCCACCCAGCGCGGCGCGCGGCCGGTCAGCTTCTCGACGATATAGGGGTTCAGGATGTCGCCGAAATTGCCGGGATAGGGCTGCTCCATCCACCACAGCTGCGGCCGCTGCTTCAGCGGCAGCCCGGCGGCCTTGGCCCGCTCCTCCAGCCCCAGCCGCAGCATCCGGCCCTGGGCGAAAGCCTTGGCCTTGGCGGTGCCGTGCTCGGCCAGCTCGGCGGCGTAGCGCTGGCCCTCCTCCGGCAGGTGGAACTCGATGCAGAAATCCACGACGCGCTGCAGCAGGGTGGAGAGCCGGTCGCTGTATTCCCCCTCCTGCCGCAGCTGGCCGATCCGGCCCTCGTACAGCGCCAGCGCCGCCTGCTCGCCCTCCTGCCGTCGGGCGACGCGGGCCAGGGTGTTCAGCGGGTCGTCCTGTGACGGGTCCAGTTCGGTCATCTTCTTCAGATAGACCGCGGCGTTCTGCATCTTGCCGGCCTTCAGCTCCTGCTCGGAGATGGCCTTGAGCACGCGGTACTGCCGCGTCGGCTCCAGGATCGGCGCGTCGTGCTGCGCCACCTCCTTGACGAAGTCGCGGACATTGCCGCTGTCGCCGAAGGAGAACCAGGCGTCGGCCGCGCCCAGCTTCTCGCCCCAGGCCAGCCGCTTCGGCGGCAGCAGCGTGACCTGCAGCTGCTCGGAATGCGCCCGCCACGCCTCCTCGAAGAAATAGTCGTCGGTGCCGCGCTCCTTGCTGGTCTTCTCCAGCTCCACCAGCTGCTCCAGCAGCCGCCGCACCGGGGTCGTGTAGTTGAAGAACAGGAACCCGGGGTGGAACGTCCGCGCGAAGATGAACGGGTCGTATTCCCGGAAGTACTTGAAGTTCCGCAGGAAGGCCGCGAAATCGCTCTCGCAGTTCAGGAACGGGTCCGGCCGCTTGATGATCCGGGTGTCGATGTCGACCCAGATGATCGGCCGCTTGTACTCCTCCAGCTTGCGGGAATAGTAGTTGACCTTGTAGCGGCAGATATCGGCCCAGTTGGCGTCGGGGCCGAGCTTCACCTCCTCGAAATCATGCTCGATGTCGAGCTTCTTGCAGTCCTCGGCCAGGTTGTAGGCCGAGTCGTAATAGTACTGCTTGCCGCCATAGAAGCTGACGACGACGGCTTCCTTAGCCATGGTGGGAATCCTCAAGCTGCAGCAGCAGGGTGGTCTCGTCGAGCTGGCTGATCTCGTAGATCGGCCGCTCGACCAGGTCGGATTCGGCGATGGTGAAGATGCGCCGCCCCTCGCGGGCGATCTCGGAGCCGAGATAGGCCTCGATGGCGTTGCGCACGGCCGGCAGGTCCGGCGCCTCGAGGATCACATGCGGCGAGCGCGATCGGAGCGCTCGGACGCAGTCCGCCCGGTCACGCGCCGCCTGGCCCGACAGGCGCAGCCGCACCAGCGCGGCGGCATCGCAGGCCTGCGACACCTGCTTCGGGTCGGCCACGTCGCACAGTTCGATCGCCGCCTGGTCGCCCTGGCCGTTGAGGGCCCGGTACTGCTGCAGGATCGGCTCGCCCTTGCTCCTCTCATAGGCCACCGACACCGACCCCGCCTTGGAGACGAGGCTGCCGAAGGCGGAGGCGAAATAAAGGAAGCCGGGGTCGAGATCGACCACCCTGTCGCCGGGCTTCAGCACCTTGGCGGCGCAGGCCAGGGTGCTGTTGCGCCAGCGCCGGGCCTCGATCTCCTGCAGCTCGACCTCGGCGCCGTCGACCGGCACCGCCAGCTGCACGGAATCCGCGGTGCGGACGACGACGTGGTCCGGCAGCACGATCTCCTGGTTCTTCGACGGTTCCGCGGCCACGGGCGGCGCGTCGGCCTCATCGAAGGCCGGCGCGGCCTTTGCCGCCGGTGGGGGGGTGATCGCCACCGCCTCCACCGCGACCATCGGCTTGCGGTCGAAGGCGGCGGCGAACTGGTCGACATTGTCGCGCGCACCGGCGATCGCCGCCGCCCGCTCCTCGTCGCTGACCGGCTGCGCGAACTCGATCGCATCGCCGATGCGCAGGTTGCGGTTGGCAGCGTCGAGCAGGATGGCGGCCCGGGTCAGCGACGGGAACCGCTCGGCCAGGGCCCGGCCGCTCTTGCTGGTCGGGCCGCAGACCTGGATCAGCGGCGTCCGGCCCATCACCGAGAACAGGAGCCCGTGGAAGCGCGAGCTGACCACCAGCCCGGCCGAGCCGTAAAGGTCCATGACCGCCGAGACGTCGTAGTCGGCCGCCTTGACCACCTGGATCTCGCGCCGCTGCCGCAGCCGCTCGTAGATCGCCTCGTCATCGACCGAATGGACGACGCCGATCACCTTGTTGTAGCCCCGGCCGAGCGAGTCGAGCGTCTCGTCGAGATAGGCGTCGATGGTGCTGTCGCGCTTGGCCAGCCAGCCCTCCAGGCTGTGGCTGAGCGAGAGAACGGCCAGGCCGGGGTCGCGCCGCACCGGCACCGGCCGCGGCCCGTCGGCCAGCAGCAGAGCGAGGTCGCCGGTGGTGTGGACGTTCTTCAGCCCGACCGTCTCGGTCAGCAGGGTGGCGTCGCTGCGCTCACGCACAGTCACCAGACGCGCCAGGGACAGCGCGTCCTTGAAGGCGGCGGCGCCGAGCGTGGTGCGGATGCCCTGGGTGCCGACGCCAAGCACGGCGGAGGGGATGCCGCGCTCATAGGCGTAGCGGATCGGCGCGGTGTAGTTCGAGACGTTGCTGAAGCTGCTGTCATAGAGCAGCCCGCCGCCGCCGATCACCACCAGGTCGGCATTGTCGATGACGGCGTAGTCCGGGTTGGGCCCGACCAGGTCGACCGCATCGAAGCCGTTGCGGTACAGCACCTCGCGGGCGCCGAAGCTGACCGCATCGTCGCCGACATTGCCGACGCCGAAGGCGGAGACCACCACCGCCCGCCGATCGGCATGTCGTTGCCGCACGCCTGCATCGCGCTTGACGTAGTCCAGCACCGGCTGGGTGTGGCGGCGCCGGGTGACGTCGAGCGCCGAGCGGGCGGCGCCGGCGGCGTGCCGGGCGAAGACGACGAAGACTTCGTTGGCGTGCAGCACGTCGCCATGGATCACCAGCGCCTGCAGCACCTGCCGCGGCAGGCGGGGCATCAGCCCCTTGTGCACGATCGCATAGTCCGGGATCGGCGATTTCAGCTGGGTCACCGCGCTGTACGGAACGATCCGGGCATTGGCCAGATCATTCGACAGGGCTTCGAACAAATAGTCCGGAACGAGGACTTCATCGCCCGACGCAAGCTTCAGCGCCGCGATCATGTCCTTGTGGTGCTTATCCACGGGGCCCCTCCAGGAATCCGGTTGGAAAGGGGGGTCTCGGACAGCCTTCCAGACACCCGGCGAAATGCGGACAAGGGATTCCGCCGCCCGCCGGGCCCTGGCCGGGCGGGATTGAGTGGCCGTCATCTCTGGAAAGCGCGGAAGTCGGCGCTACGGGGCGTCGTGTCTCGGTCTGGGACGCCGGCGGTCGCTCGTTTCCATCTGATTCCCCTTCACTCAGGCACGCAGCCGTCTCGACCGGCCATCCGGACACCGCCGGGACAGACCGATGATCGCGACCGCTTCCCCGGGGTTGAGATCCCAGATGAGGCGCAATGGCATTGAAGCACCACACGCCAGGCAGGTTTTAACACCTAGCCTTGAGGTTAGTCGGCCGCAGGCCACCCAATCCTTTTGACACTGTTCATCTAGGGGTGCAACCGGTAATTCGTCTGCTGATTTCATTGATAATATAGGTCACAATTTATTTTATTTGCTTCATAATTGCACAATTCCGTCACGCAATTTTTATCTGTTCTTTATTTATGGATCTTCGCTCAGTTTCCTATATTAGGCCAGAACGGCAAATGCGACAAGCTTTCATTGCTAAATCTTCCTAGGAAAATCGCCGATCTCTGGCGCCGTCCGGGGAATTACAAAGGTTTCCCTGACGACGATCAGGCCGCCGCCTTGCGCTCCAGGCGCCGGATCGCATCGGCGAGCGGCCGCGCGGCATCATCATAGCCGTCCCAGGCGGAGCCTTTCGCCAGCAGCCCGGGCGCGGTGCGCAGGGTATAGCGCTTCGGGTCGAGCCCCTTCCGCACCTGGTCCCAGGTCAGCGGCATCGACACCGTCGCCCCCGGCCGGGCCCGCGGCGACAGCGGCGCCACGGCGGTCGACATCCGGTCGTTGCGCAGATAGTCGAGGAAGATCCGGCCGCGGCGCTTGTCCTTGGCCATGTTGACGACGTAGCGGTCCGGCGCGTCGCCGGCCAGGCGCACGCAGACCTCCTTGGCGAAGCCTTTCGCCTCCGCCCAGTCCGGCCCGCCGCCGCGTGGCGCGGCCAGCGGCACCACCACATGCAGCCCCTTGCCGCCGGTGGTCTTGCAGAAGGGGACGAGGCCGACGGCCTCCAGCCGGTCCTTCAGCGCCCGGGCGGCCTCGACCACCGCGTCGAAGGCGACGCCGGGGCCGGGATCGAGGTCGAACACCAGGCGGCCGGGCCGGTCGATCTGGCCGGGCCGGCAGTTCCAGGGATGCAGCTCCAGCCCGCCCGACTGCGCCACCGCCGCCAGCCCCTCGATGCGGTCGATCTGGATATAGGGCTTGCGGTCGCCGGACACCCGGACCAGCGAGATCAGGCTGGACGTGCCGGGCATGGCATGGCGCTGGAAGAAGATCTGGCCGCCGATCCCGTCCGGCGCGCGCAGCACCGAGCAGGGGCGGCCCTTGATGTGTGGCAGCATCCAGGGGCCCACCGTCTCCAGATACAGCGCCAGGTCGTGCTTGGTCACCGGCTCGCCGTCACCGGCATCCGGCCACAGCGCCTTGTCGGCCTTGGACAGGGCGACGCCCATCACGGTCGCCTTGGCCGCGCCGCGGCGGCGCGCCGGCTTCGCCGCCTTGGCCGGCGCCGGCTCCTGCAGCTCGGTCTCGGCCGCCGGGGCAGGGCTTTCGGCCTTGACCTCCTCGGCCGGCTTGTCCTCGCGCAGCCCCTTGAACGCGGCTTGCCGCACCATGCCGGAGCCGGTCCAGCCGGCGAACTCGATTTCGGCCACCAGCTCCGGCCGGGCCCAATGCACGTTGCGATCCTTCCGCGGCGCTCCGGGACCGGTGAAGGGCGATGTGTCGGCTTCGACCGCCTTCAGCCGCGGCACCAGCCGCTCCACCTTGGCGGCGCCGTAGCCGGTGCCGACCCGGCCGATATAGACCAGGTGGTCGCCGCGATGGACACCGACCAGCAGAGACCGGAAGCGGTTGCCGGTGGTGGACCAGCCGCCGATCACCACCTCCTCGCCGCCGCGGCACTTCGCCTTGGTCCAGCGGTCGCTGCGGCCGGACTGGTAGGCGGCGTCGAGCCGCTTGGAGATGATCCCTTCGAGCTTCAGCTGGCAGGCGGAGCGCAGCACGGCCTCGCCCGCCTCCTCGAAATGGTCGACATAGCGGATGGGCGTGGCGGCGTCGCAGCCCTGCTCCTCCAGCAGCTCGCGCAGCCGGTCCTTGCGCGCGGACAGCGGCTCCGGCCGCCAGTCGCGGCCGCTCTCGTGCAGCAGGTCGAAGGCAAAGAAGATCAGGTCGCGGCTGCGACCTTCCGACAGCGCCACCTGCAGGGCTGGGAAATTCGGATGGCCGTCCTCGTCCAGCGCCACCGCCTCGCCATCAATAATGCAGTCCGGCCAGCCCTTCGCCGCATCGGCGGTGGCCTGGAAGCGATGGGTCCAGTCCAGCCCCTTGCGGGTCTTGAGCGTCGCCTTGCCGCCTTCAATCCGCAGTTGCAGGCGATAGCCGTCGAACTTGATCTCATGCGCCCAGCCCTTGCCGCCGGGCGGCCGGTCGACCGACAGGCACAACTCCGGCGGGATGAAGTCGGGCATGGCCGAGGCGGCGGCCTTTGTCTTCGATCGGCGCGGCGCGAAGGCCTTGGCCGCCGCCTTCTCCGGCCTGGCGGAGGAATCCCAGACGGCATCCGACCGTGCCGACGCCCGCCGCCCAGCATGAAGGGCTTCGGCCCGCGGCCGCGCCCGGCCGCGATCTCGGCCATGGCCCGGCCGGAGGCGACGGAGCGATCCTCCGCCAGCACCGCATCGCCGTCGGCTTCCACCGCGTGTTCGTCGCGATGCTTGATCAGCAGCCAATTGGTGCGCTTGCCGCCAGTGCGGTCCCGCTTCATCCGCACCAGCACCCAGCTACCGTGCAGCCGGTCGCCGTCCAGCGTGAATTTCAGCTCGCCCCTGGCCAGCTGCTGCTGGGGCGACACGCGTCCCTCGGGCTCCCAGAAACCGCGGTCCCAGAGCTGGACGGTGCCGCCGCCATATTGCCCCTTGGGAATGGTGCCCTCGAAATCGCCATAGGCCAGGGGGTGATCCTCGACCTCCACCGCCAGGCGCTTGTCATGCGGGTCGAGCGACGGCCCCTTGGTCACCGCCCAGGACTTGAACACGCCGTCGAGCTCCAGCCGCAGGTCGTAATGCAGCCGTGTCGCCGCGTGCTTCTGGATGACGAAGCGCAGCCGGTCCGACGATGCCACGCCCGCGGCGCCGCTGGGTTCGGCCGTCTTCTCGAAGTCGCGCTTGCGCCGGTAGGTCGACAGGCTGTCCCTGGCCATCGCCTTCGCCCGAAAGTTGCGTCGCCTTTGGGAACGATGCGCGCGAGGCCGCGGTTCCGGAAGGCCCTTCTAGCGTGGCGCCCAGTCGGCCTCCCGCACCCCGGGCACAACCAGCAGTCTTTCCACCGCGGGCGGCAGGCCGTTGTCGGCCGGGTACCCGCGCCAGAACAGGTCGTAGCGCAGGGTCCTGACCCCGGATGCCGGCTGCACGGTGATCGAGCTGGCGACGACGCGGAAGCCCGCCTGCTGGAGCGCCGTCTCAATATCGCGGGCGCCCAGCTGACCCTGCTCCACGGTCAGGCTGAGGCGGGCCTTGCGCTGCTGCTTCACGCTCTCCTCCAGCCATTTCAGGCCCCACAGCGTGGCCAGGCCGATGGCGAAGGCGATGCCGCCCAGGATCAGATCCCCGGCGCCGAAGCACAGGCCCATCACCGTGACGAACCACAGCGTCGCCGCCGTGGTGACGCCCAGCACCAGGCTGCCGCGGCGCAGGATGGCGCCGCCGCCGATGAAGCCGATGCCGGACAGGATGCCCAGCGGCAGGCGCATCACATCCATCCGGACGAAGGAATCGCCGGCCTTGCCGGTGGTGGCGAGCAGCTGGTTGGCCAGAACCATCGAGAAGGCGGCCGCGAGGCAGACCAGCAGATGCGTGCGCATCCCGGCCGCGCGGCCATGCGCTTCGCGATTCCAGCCGATGATCGCGCCGGCGAGGGTGGCGAGCGCGAGGCGCAGCAGGATGTCGGGCCAGGTCGGGACCAGCGGCATTGACGGGCGCCCTCTGGTGGCGTGCGATTCAGGAACCCGGCGGGGCGGCCGCCCGTTCCTTCCGGGACCGATCCGCTGCCCCGAGGACGAGATGGCGCCGCGCGCGACCTGGAAAGGCACCTTGAAGCTGGGCTTCCTGTCCTGCCCGGTGGCGCTGTACACCGCCGTGGGCGAAGGCGACGAAATCCACTTCAATATGGTCAACCGCCGCACCGGCCATCGGCTGCGGCGGCTGTTCGTCGATGCCGAGACCGGCGAGCCGGTGGAGCGCGACCAGCAGGTGAAGGGCTATGAGGTCGACACCGACCGCTATGTCGTGCTGACCGAGGAGGAGATCGAGGCCGCGATCCCCGACAGCACCAAGACCATCGAGATCGAGAGCTTCGTGCCGCGCGACCGGGTCGACCGCGTCGCCATCGACCGGCCTTATTATCTTGCCCCGACGGATGCTGTGGGGGCCGAGGCCTTCGCGGTGATCCGGGCGGCCTGCGAGAAAGCGGGTGCGGTCGGGATCGGCCGCACCGTGCTGTTCCGGCGCGACCGGGTGGTGATGCTGTGCCCGGAGGGGCCGGGCTTCCTGGCCAATCTGCTGCACTTCGAATACGAGATGCGTGACGAGGCCCAAGCCTTCGACGACATCCCGGCCATGAAGATCACCGGCGAGATGCTGGACCTGGCCAAGCACATCATCGGTCAGAAGAAGGGCCGGTTCGACCCGGCCAAATTCGAGGACCGCTACGAGACGGCGCTGATGGAGCTGATCCGGGCCAAGCAGCGCGGCGAGACGATCAAGCCGCCGGCGGCGCCGAAGCGCGGCCAGGTCATCGACCTGATGGCCGCGCTGCGCGAGAGCGCCGGGGTTTCGGCGAAGCCCGGCCGCAAATCTTCGGCGAAATCCGGCAAGTCTTCGACGAAGCCCAAGAAATCAGCAGCGAAGGGCAAGGCCGCGCCGGCCGCCCGGTCGACCCGGCGCAAGGCAGGCTGAAGCCCTCCCGCAAGGGGAGAGGGAGGATAGAAGGGATGGGCCGGCCCCACACGGAGACGCTCTGAAAAGGTTCCGCACAGGCGAGAGGCGACGCGCCTCTTACCAAGATCTCGAGCTGAGATCTTTCGGTGACCCGCACCCATCACCGCTTCCGCTTGTTCGACTCTAGGCTCTTGCGCAGGGCGGCCATCAGGTCGATGACCTTGCCGGTCTCCTCGGCCTCGGGCTTCGGCGCCTTCACCGTCCGGCCCTTCTTCTTGCGGGCGATGATCTTCTTCAGCGAGGCCTGGACCCTGTCGGCCAGCAGGTCCTCGCTCCACTCCACCGTCCGCTCCTTGATCACCGACAGGGCCAGCTTCATTGCATCCTTTGGCGGCGCGGCCGGCTTGATGCCGCCGAAAGCCTCGCCCTCGTCGCGCACCTCGTCGGCCTGGCGCAGGGTCCAGACCACCATGCCCTTGCCGCGCGGCTCGATCATGATCGGCCGCTCGCGCCGGTACAGCACCAGCTTCGACAGCCCGACCATCTTCGTCGCGGCCATCGCCTCGCGGATCACGCTGAACGCCTCCTCGCCGACCGGCTCGCTCGGCGCCAGGAAATGCGGCCGGTCGCGCCAGACCAGACCGACCTCGGCGCGCGGGACGAAGCTCTCGATGTCGATGGTGCGCGTGGTCTCCAGCGCGACGGCGGAGAACTCGTCATCGGTCAGGGTGACGTAGTCGTCCTCGCCGACCGAATAGCCGCGCAGCTGGTCGTCATCCGCCACCGGCCTGCCGGAGACGCTGTCGACATACTGGCTGACGACACGGTTGCCGGTCGCCTGATTCAGCGTGTGGAAACGCACCCGCTCGGCCTGGGTGACGGCCGGCGTCATCTCCACCGGGCAGGTCACCAGGCTGAGCTTGAGATAGCCGGACCAGAAGCTGCGGGCCGCCATGGGCCGCCTCCGCGACGATGTCTCCTGGCGAAGAAAGCGCCGCGGCCGGCCGGAGGTTCCCGCCGGCCGGCCCGTCGTTTGCCTACTTGGCGGCGGCCTTGCGGCCGCGGCCCGACTTCGCCGGCGCCGGCGCCGGTGCGGGCTCCGCCGGGCGGCGGGTGCCGAGGCCGATGCTCTTGGCCAGCGAACTGCGCTGCTTGGCGTAGTTCGGCGCGACCATCGGATAATCGGCCGGCAGGCCCCAGCGCTCCCGGTATTCGTCCGGGGTCATGTTGTAGGCGGCCTGAAGATGCCGCTTCAGCATCTTCAGCTTCTTGCCGTCCTCGAGACAGACGATGTAGTCGGGCGTCACCGACTTGCGCACCGGCACCGCCGGCTCCGGCCGGCTCGGCGCCGTGACGGCCGGCTTGCCGAGGCCCGTCAGGGCGCCATAGACCTGCTCGATCAGCGCCGGCAGGTCGCTTGGCGCGACGCTGTTGTGCGAGACATGGGCGGCCACGATCTGAACGGTGTGCTTGCGCACCTCATCTGACGAAGTCGGCTTCAAATCATCGGCGATGTCCGCACCCATCAAATCTCTCCTGTGAATGGATTGGACATAGATATCGCATTCCACACACACGTCCAGACTTATCTGAAACAAAACGGTGTCGCCGTTGTTCGAAGACTTCCGTTTCCTTGGCCGGACGGCCGGGCACGGAAGCCGCGGCCGTCGAGACCGCCCGAAATCTCGACCCGGGCGGCGGCGGGCTGGAGCCTCGGCAAACCGGCCGGCGCAAAGTATTCAGGACGCAAGATCTGCCGCGACGGACGGGGAGATGACTGGCGGCGGTCGATGCGCCCCGGCGATGAGGAAGGCCGCGCTGCCCGATCCGAGGGTCACGAGACGCCGGCCGGCTCCCGCCCGACATGGATGCGGCTCCCCGCCGCCCGGACGATCCGCGCCAGCTCGGCCGGCAGCGGCCGGTCGACCACCAAGTCGTCGATCGCGTCGAAGCCGCAGACCCGCTCGACCGCCGAGACGCCGAACTTGCTGGCATCCGCCACCAGCATCGACCGGTCCGACTGCCGCAGCATGGCGCGCTTCACCGCCGCCTGGCCGGGACTGACGTCGCAGGGGCCATTGTGGCCCAGCCCGGATGCCCCGATGATGGCGCGATGGGCGTTGAAGCGGGCCAGGTACTCGATCGTCTCCTCGCCCGTGACCAGCGCCTCCGACCCGTCATAGGCGCCCGGGCAGAGCCGGACCCTGAAGCCGGGATTCGCGGCGGCGACCGCGGCGATGGCGGTCGAGTTGGTGATGACGGTCAGCTCGCGCGCCCTCTGCGCGAGGTGCCGGGCCACCTGGCAGGTAGTCGATCCGCCATCGATCATCACCACCGCGCCGTCGGCCACCAGCCTTGCGGCCGTGCCGCCGATCAGGTTCCGCTCGGCCACCCGCACATTCCGCCGGATGGACAGCGACGCTTCGCTGGTCACGGGCCGCACCGTGGCCCCGCCATAGGTCCGGCTGAGCAGGCCGCTGGCGTTAAGCTCGGCGATGTCGCGCCGGATCGTCTCGCAGGTGACGCCGAGCTGCTCGGCCAGCAGCGAGATCCGGATCGACGCATGCTCGGCGATCTGCCGCAGGATCAGCTCGTGCCGGTCCTTCTTCTTCGGTTTGGTGAGCCGCACCGGACGACCTCGCGATCACGACCAGCCGGACCTTGCACCGCGGGCCGATCAGGCCCGCAGCGCCACCTCCGCGGCGATCACGACCGGGCTGTTGAGCGGCGTCGCCGTCACCCCGACGGCGGTGCGCGCATGCCGGCCGGTCTCCGGGCCGAACAGATCGACCAGCAGCCCGGAGGCGGCGGCGACCACGGTGGTGGCACGGTCGAAGCCCGCCGCGGTCAGCACGAAGCCCTCGAGCCTGAGCCAGGCGGCGACGCGGCCGAGATCCCCGATCTCCCGCTTCAGCGAGCCGAGCATGGCGAGCAGCGCCAGCCGCGCCGCCTGCCGCGCCTCGTCCGGCGAGACCTCGATCCCGACCCGGCCGAAGGGGCCGACCGGATTGCCGTCCGGCGCCTGCGGGCCGTGGCCGGAGATGTGCACCCGGTCGCCGAAGCGGCGCGCCCAGGCGAAGGGCATCGGCGCGTCCGGCGGCAGCCGGAGCGGCGGCGGCAGGTAGAGCCCGCGGGCCTGGATGCGGCTCTCGACCACCACGCCCCCATGGCGCAGCGGCAGATGCGCTGTGACGGAATGGTCGCCATAGCCGGCAACGCCCGCCCGGCCGGTCAGGGTGGTCATGGTCAACCTCTCGGAGCTTCAGGCCGGCTTATCGCGCCGGCCGGGGATCCCGCCTCGCATCAGGACGCTAGCAGCGGCGGGACAAGCGGACCCCTCCCATTTGGGAGGTTCCACAAAAGATCGTCGGACTCGGACATCGGCGGTCATGCGGCTGCGACGCCATGGCCCGGACCGCCGCTGTCGCCGCCGCCGGAAAGCCGGGTACAATCGCGGCGGCACCCCAGATGCGAGAGGACCCGACGGATGGCACTGCACGGCCCGGCTCCCCGCTTCCAGCGCAGCGCCGCCCTGGCCGCCGCCATGCTGCTCGGCCTGCTGTCGCAGGCCCGGGCCGAGCCTGTCTTCACCGATCCGTGGCCCGCGGTCGGCGACGCCGCCGGGCGGATCGTGGCGGTGCCGAGCCACAGCCCCTTCGTGCCGTCGGAGATCGGGCCAGACGCCCCGGCCACCCCGGCGCATGTCACCTGGTACCCGCCGGCCGGCGCCGACGCGGCGCACAGAGCCCCGGCCGTGGTGCTGCTGCACGGTGCCGCCGGCGTCGACGACAACCGCGAGCCGCACTATGCGCGGCAGCTGGCGGCGATGGGCATCGGCGCCGCGGTGATCGACGTGTTCGGCGCCCGCCGAGACATCGCCACCAGCTTCACCGACCGCGTGATCCGGATCACCGAGACCATGGCCCTGGCCGATGCCTATGCCACCCTGGCCTGGCTGAAGGCGCGGCCGGAGATCGACGGCAACCGGGTGGCTGTCTGGGGCTTCTCCTACGGCGCCATGGCCAGCATCGTCGCCACCAATACCGCGATCGCCGACCGCTTTGCCGCCCTGTACAAGCTGGGCGACACCCGCTTCGCCGCCCATATCGCCTTCTACGGTCCCTGCGTCATCGGCTTCGAAGATCCACGCACCACCGGCGCGCCGGTGCTGATGGCCTGGGGCGACCGCGACGCCATCATGGACCCGGCGCGCTGCCAGGCCACCGCGGCGGCGCTGCGCCAGGGCGGGTCGCAGGTGCGGACCATCGTCTATCCCGGCGCCGTGCACCAGTGGGACGGCAGCCGGCCCGGGCCGCGGCCGATCGGCCGGCTGCTGAACGACTGCGATTTCCAGGTTGAGCGCGACCTGACGGTGCGCGACGGCAATCTCGGCATCGCCATGGGCGGCACCTTTACCCGCAAGCTGATCCTGGCCAACTGCGTCGGCGGCGACCCCTATCTGATCGGCCGCGACGACGCCGTGCGCACCAAGTCGGACCGCGACGTGGCCGCTTTCCTGTCGGCCGCCTTCGGGCTGGCCCAACGCAGCTGAGCCCATGTCCGCCCTGCATCGGCTGATCACCATCCTGGCCCCGCTGGTGCCGGCGCTGCGCGCCCTGGCACCGCGGCCGGTAACGGCGGCGGAGCGGCTGGCCACCTTCCCGACGACCGGCCTGCCGCTTTCCCGGTCGGTCGACATCCGCTGGAACGGCCACCAGATCCCGTTCATCGAGGCCGAGACCGATGGCGACCTGGCGGTGGCGCTGGGGCTGGTCCACACCCATCTGCGCGGCGGCCAGATCGCGCTGATGAAGCGGGTGGCCCAGGGCCGGCTGTCGGAGGTCGCCGGGCCCGTGGCGCGCGACATCGACCATGCGCTGCGCATCCTGGACTACGGCCACGCCGCCGACACCGTGATCGACCGCATGCCGGCGGACAGCCGCGCCTTCGCCGAGGCCTTCGTCGCCGGCGTCAACGCCTATCACGCGCTGGAGCGGGCGCCGCCGCCGGAATTCGCCCTGCTGGGGTTGCGGCACGAGCCCTACACGCTGCGCGACATGTGGACGATCGGCCGGCTGGCCGGCAGCGACATCAACTGGGTGGCCTATTTCGGCCTGCTGCGCGAGCGCGGCATGCCCGGCTTCGCCGAGGCCTGGGCCCGCACCCTGAAGGCCGGCGCCAATGCCGTCACCAGCTTCACCACCGACGGCCGGCAGGCGGCGCTGGCCACGCTGCTGACCGCGACCGGCCGCACCGGCAGCAACAGCGTCGCCGTCGCGGCGTCGCGCAGCGCCACCGGCGGCGCGATGATCGCCAGCGACCCGCATCTGTCGCTGTCGCTGCCCAATCTCTGGCTGGTCGCCGGCATGCGCTCGCCCGGCTACCACATGGCCGGGCTGATGGTGCCGGGCCTGCCCTTCGTCGCCGTCGGCCGCAGTCCGCATCTGGCCTGGGGCGGCACCAACATGCGGGCGGCGTCGAGCGACCTGTACGACGTCGGCAAGCTGCCCGAGGCGGAGATCGAGACCCGCGAGACGGTGATCCGCACCCGCTTCTGGCGCCCGGCACGGCGCAAGGTCCGCCGGACCCGCTTCGGCCCGATCGTCAGCGACGCCAAGGTGGCGCGCAGCCGGCCGGGCGACACCATCGCCCTGCGCTGGATCGGGCATGAGGCGACCGACGAGGTCACCGCCCTGCTGCGCGCCAGCCGCGCCACCACGCCGGAGGATTTCCGTGCAGCCTTTGCGGGCTTCGGCGTCTCGGCCCAGAACATGCTGGTGGCGTCGGCCGATGGGCGGATCGGCCAGATCATGGCCGCGACCCTGCCGATGCGTCGCCGCTTCCCGCCGGCCGACCCGGTGCTGGATGCCGGCGACCCGGAGACGCATTGGCACGGGCTGGTCGACGCCCCGGACCTGCCCTGGACCGCCGACCCGCCGGACGGCGTGCTGGCCACCGCCAACAACCGGCCGACCGACACGGCCCTGCCGGTGGGCTTCTTCTTCTCCGCCGACGAGCGGGTGCGGCGCCTCTATGCCCTGCTGCGGTCCAAGGAGCAGCTGGCGCCGGAGGACCTCGTCGCGCTGCAGGCCGACACCGTGTCGCCGGATTCCGGCGCCCTGGCGCGACACCTGGCCGAGACGATCCGGGAGGCGGGGATCGGCGCCGAGCATGCCGCCTTCCTCGACCGGCTGGCCGGCTGGGGCGGCGACTACGCCGCAGGCTCGGCCGGTGCCCCGGCCTTCGAGGCGCTGCTGCACCATCTGGTGCCGCGGGTCTATGGCGCCGAGACGATCGAGGCCATGCCACGGCTGATGGCGCAGTGGAACGCGATCACCGCCTTCCTGGCCGACGACCTGGCCGCACTGGCGCCGGAGCGGCGCCGGCAGGTGCTGGGCGAAGCGGTCGGGCTGGCCGCGATCGACGCTGCTCCGATCCCGAGCTGGGGTGAGATGCACCGGATGCGGGTGGCGCACATCCTGGCCAACCTACCGATGCTGGGCCGCTTCTTCGTCCTCGGCGAGTATCCGACCGGCGGGTCGCGCGAGACGCCGATGAAGACGGCGCACGGGCTGGTGCGCGGCCGGCACAACGCCAGCTACGGCTCGATGGCCCGGCATGTCGCCGACATGTCCGATCCCGACGCCAGCTGGGTCACGCTGTTCGGCGGCCAGGACGGCTGGCTGGGCAGCGAGAGCCTGACCGACCAGATCCCGCTTTGGTGCGAGCGCCGGTCGATCCGGCTGCCGCTGCGGCCGGAGACGGTGGCGCGGGAGTTCCCGACCCTGATGCGCCTGTCTCCCCGATGATCGATGCCACCCCGGCCTTCCGGCTGACCACGGCGCTGCGGCGCCGGCGGCTGCGGCGCCTGGACCCGGTCGAGAGCCAGCGCCGCACGCTCTTTCAGCTGCTGCGCCGGGCGGCCGGCACCCGCTTCGGCCGCGACCATGGCTTCGGCCACATCGCCGACATTGCGGCGTTCCAGGCCGCCGTGCCGCTGCGCCGCTACGAGGAGATGTGGCGCGACTACTGGCAGCCGGCCTTCCCGATCATCGAGGACGTCTCCTGGCCCGGCCGGATCCCGTTCTTCGCCGTCTCTTCCGGCACCACCAGCGGGCGCAGCAAATACATTCCGGTGACCGACGCGATGCGCCGGTCCAACGTCCGCGGCGGCTTCGACCTGACCGCCTGGCATCTCGGTGCCCGGCCACGGAGCCGGATGTTCGGCGGCCGCAGCCTGATGCTGGGCGGCAGCACCGCCCTGACCGAGGAAGCGCCGGGGGTGTTCAGCGGCGACCTCAGCGGCATCGCCGCCCGCACCCTGCCGCCCTGGGCCCGGCGCTTCGTCTTTCCCGGCCCGGACCTCGCCCTGCTGACCGACTGGGAAGAGAAGCTGGACCGCATCGCCCGCGGGTCGCTGGAGCTGCCGATCCGCAGCGTCTCGGGCACCACCAGCTGGCTGCTGATCTTCCTGGAGCGGGTGCGCCAGCTGCGCCGGGCCCGAGGAGATGCGCCGGACCCGCCCTATCCCTCGCTGGATCTGCTGGTGCCCGGCGGCGTCGCCCTGGCGCCCTATCGCCCGCGGCTGGAGCAGACGATCGCCGGCACCGCGGCCGAGATCCGCGAGGTCTATGCCGCCAGCGAGGGCTTCATCGCGGTGCAGGACGGCGGTGTGGGAGAGGGGTTGCGGCTGAACCTCGACCACGGGCTGTTCCTTGAGTTCGTGCCGGTGGAGGAGCTGGGGTCGCCCCGGCCGACGCGGCACTGGATCGCCGATGCCGAGCCCGGGGTGAACTACGCCGTCGTCCTGACCAGCTGCGCCGGCCTCTGGGCCTATGTGCTGGGCGACACGGTGCGCCTGGTCGGCCGCGACCCGCCACGCGTGCTGATCACCGGCCGCACCAGCTATGGCCTGTCGGCCTTCGGCGAGCACCTGATCGCCGAGGAGGTGGAGCGCGCCATTGCCGACGCCGCCGCGGCGACCGGCGCCGACATCGCCGATTTCGCGGTGACCGCGGTGTTCCCGGATGAGGCGACGCCGGTCGGCCGGCACCGCTGGTTGGTGGAGTTCGCCGCGCCGCCCGGCCCGAATGCGGCCGCCCGCTTCGCCGCCATGCTCGACGCAAGGCTGTCGGCGCTGAACGACGACTATGCCGCCCACCGCGCCGGCGGCACCGGCATGGGTCCGCCGGAGGTGGTGGCCGTGCCGCCCGGCCGTTTCGCCGCCTGGATGAAGTCCCGCGGCCGGCTGGGCGGTCAGAACAAGGTGCCGCGGCTGATCGCCGATCCCGGGCTGGCGGCCGAGCTGGCGGCGTTCATGTCGGGCTCCTGAGGCACCGAGCGGTCCATCAAGGTCGGGTCGTCATTGCGCACGGCGTTGACCCGGGTCGAGACCGGATAGGCCTCGACCGGCAGGTCGGCGGGCGGGACCAGCAGCGCCCGCAGCTGCGCCTGCGATGCCGGGGTCTCGCCCAGCCAGGCCGGCCACTGCTCCGGCGCCAGCATCACCGGCATGCGGTGGTGGATCGGCCGCAGCCGCTCTACCGCATCGGCGGTGACGATGGTGAAGGTCCGCACCCACTCCTCCGATTGCGGGTCCTTCCAGCCCTCCCACAGCCCGGCGAAGACCATCGGCCTGCCGTCGAGCCGGCGGACGAAATGCGGCGTCCGGTCCGGCGCCCATTCGTAGAAGCCGTCGACCGGGACCAGGCAGCGCCGGGCCTGGAACGCCTTGGCGAAGCTGCGCCGCTCGGCCAGGGTCTCCGACCGGGCATTGATCAGCTTGGCGCCGCCCTTCAGGTCCGGCTCCCAGCTCGGCACCAGGCCCCAGCGCAGCGGGTCGATCGACCGCCGCCCGGCCTTGGGGTTGAACCGGACCACGGCGATGTCCTGGGTCGGCGCCGCGTTGTAGCGTGCCGGGATGTTGGGCACCGGGCCTTCGGCGCCGAAGACCTCGACCAGCTCTTCCGCCGGCGCCTTCTGGACGAAGCGTCCGCACATGGCTCAGGCCGGCATCGGCAGGATGTAGGGGCCGAGCAGCAGCCCCAGCAGCATCATCAGCACCACCAGCGTCACCAGAGTCAGGCCGAAATGGGCGCCGCGCTGCTCCTGCGGCACGCGCAGCACCAGGCCGGTGCCGCGATAGAGGATCGTCAGCGCATAACCGATCGACAGCACCACCAGCAGCACCGCGGCCGGGCCGGACAGCAGCAGCTGCACGCCGGGGCCGAGCATCTCGGCGACATAGACCGGCGTCATCGCCAGCGCCACCAGGGTGAAGGCGGCATCGAAGCTGGCCATGGCGCCGAACATGCCGGCGTAGAAGCGGACCACCGCCGCCATGATGAACAGCCCCGCCAGGTTGACCGCCACCCGGACGGCCAGGAACAGCACCAGCAGGCCGATCGGCGTGCCCACATTGGAAACCGACAGCAGCAGCGCCAGCAGCAGGAAGGCGCCGATCGAGGTCAGGATCAGCACCGGCAGCGCATGCTCGCGCACCACGATGCGCCAGTTCGGGGCCGGGACCCCATGGGCGGCCAGCGTCGCGTCGGGCTCGAACAGCATGCCGCGCACGCGGCCCACCACAGCGGCGAGATCCAAGACCGTCTCCAACACGTCGTCGCGGTCCTGCAGGACCGTCCCCCTATGCCAGGGATATGGCCCTGCCCCTGAGGGGCATGCAACCCCGCGCCTTGCAAGGCCGGGCCGCGCATGCCATGCCTGCCACCATGAAGCGGCAGATGCGACGGAGCAAGCCCGCGGCCCCCGGGTCGCGGCGAGAGATCGAGTTGGTGATCGACCGCCTGGGCGGCGGCGGCGACGGCATCGGCACGGTCGAGGAGCACCGCGTCTACGTGCCCTTCGCCGCGCCGGGCGACCGGGTGCGCGCGCGGCTGGGCCGGCCGGAAGGCCAGGCCTATCGCGGCGAGTTCATCGAGCTGGTGCAGCCCGGCCCGAATCACCGCGAGCCGCCCTGCCCGCATTTCGGCCCCTGCGGCGGCTGCCAGGTGCAGCATCTGGCCGCGCCGGTCTACACCGAGTGGAAGCACGGCCTGCTGGCCGGCGCCCTGGCCCGCAACGGGCTGGAGGTCGCGGTGGACGCCCTGGTCGAGACCCCGCCGCACAGCCGCCGCCGCGCCAGCCTGGCGGCGCGGCACGGCCGGTCCGGCGTGTTCCTGGGCTTCAACGAGGCCGGGTCCAGCCGCATCGTCGACCTGACCGGCTGCGTGG
>NZ_JANX01000030.1 GCF_000767795.1 Inquilinus limosus MP06
GGGTCGACCGGCAGCGTGATGCGCGCCCGGCCCAGCCGGCTGTCCCGGTCGGCCTTCGGGCCACCAGCCGCACCCGGCCGTCGAACGCCGCCTCGACGCCGGCGACCCTGATCCGGGCCGGCTGGCCCGCCGCCAATGCCGGCAGGTCGACCTCGGGTACCTCGGCCTCGAGCTCGACCTCCCCCTCGCGGATCAGCTTGACCAGCGGCCCGGAGCCTGCGAGCGCGCCGACCCGGGCGGCGCGTTCGGAGACGATGCCCGCGGTCGGCGCCCGGATCTCGGCCCGGCCTAGCCGGGTGCGGGCGTCGTCGGCCTTGGCCTGCGCCTGCGCCACCTCGGCCCGCGATACCTCCAGCATCTTGTCGGAGGAGACGGCGACGGCACGCCGCTTGTCGTATTCCTGCGGGTTGAAGGCGGAGGAGCCGCGCAACTGCTCGATGCGGCGGAAGCTGGCCGCGGCCTCGGCCTGCGTCGCCTGATCGCGCGCCAGCCCGGCCTGCGCCCGCAGCACCGCCGCCTCGGCGTCGTGCAGCGCGGCGGTCAGGAGGTCGGTCTCCAGCCGCAGGATCACCTGGCCGGCCGCGACCCGGTCGCCTTCCTCGACCAGCACCTCGGCGATGCGCTGGCCCTCGATGGCAGTGCCGATCGCGATCTCCTCGCGCGGCATCACCGTGCCGGTCAGCGACAGCGTCCGCTCGATCGGGCGCTGCCGGGCGACGGCGACCGAGACCACCGGCCGGGCCTGCCCGGCCGGCGCCATGGCCGACCCGATGCCGTCGGCGCCGGTCATCACGATGGCCGTGGCCGCCAGGGCGGCCACTCCCAGGCCGAACAGCACGGTCAACCAGGGCCGCGGGCGGCGCCGCGCGGCTTGCATCACGGATCGTTCCGCCGGGTCTGGCGGTCGGCTGTCGGACATGTCTGTTTCGCTTTGGTTCTTCGAGCGGGCGGAACTCGCCGGGGAGCTCCGGCCTGCCGAGGGGATGCGCCTATCGCGCTGGATCTGATGGTCCTGAAAGGGCTGGATGTTCGGCAGCTGTCACGGCCTGCTGACGGAAGCGCCGCAGACCGCCAGGGTATCCCTGGGCTTCAGCGCCGCGGCCAGGCGCTGGGATCCCCACGCCATGATCAGCACGGCGCCGATCACGCCCAGGATCGCCAGCGACATCGCCGTGCGCCCCACGGGGTCGGCCGCGGTCACAGGCTCGCCTGACGCTATGGACCCCGCACGCATCGACGACCGTTCATCGACCATGTCTCTCGACCTTCTGCCGCCGGATCGCCGTTCGCCCTGGCGACGCCATGGCGCGACATTCCCCTTCAGGAGATGTCCCGATCCCCGGCAGTCAATGCACCCCGAGCATTGCCGGAACATTGCACGCGATGTTCTGCCAGCATTGCCGGCGACAGCGACTGTGAAGAATGAGCCGGGGTATAGATCATTGTGCTGGCGGCGAGGTGCGTTCCCCGCTTCAGTGGGGTGACGGCCCGGACCTGCGCGACCGTCGAAGGAGAACTGATCTTGCGGAGGCTGGCATGACTCGCCGTCCATCCCTGACACGGCGGCTGGTGCTGCGCCTCTCCGTGCTGCAGATCGTGGCGGTCGTGCTCGCGGTGATCGCGACATTCGTGCTGCTGGCAGGGAAGCAGGACCGCGAGTCCTTCGGTGCGGTCTATGCCGCCGACATTCTCGGAAAGAATGTGGAACGGGCCGGGGATGGAGGGCTGAGCCTGTCGGACTCCCCGGCCGTGCAGGAGATCCGCCGACGGATCGCCTCGGGCTTCTGGTTTCGCATCACCGACGGCACCCGGACGATCGCCGAGGGCGCCGGCCCTTCCGGCATCCTGTCGGTCGCCGAGGCTCTGCAGGGCGGGGTCAACTATTCCGAGCTGAATGCGCCGGACGGGACATTCATCGGCTCGCTCCAGGCGATCAGCACACCGGATGGGCTCAGGCTGCTCGTCGCCACCGGCCCGATCGACATGGGTCTCTGGCCGATGCTCGTCGCCGCCGTGGATCCGGACAGCGCCTACTTTCTGTACCTGGCCCTGGCGCTGGTCATCGGGACGGTGATCGCGGTGCCGCTGACCGTCCGTTCCGCGCTGAAGAATCTCGGTCTCGTAGCGAACGCAGCAGCGCGCATCGATCCGGATCGGCGCGGGAACCGGCTGCCGGTCGAGCAGGTGCCGCGCGAGATCACGCCGCTGGTGGCTGCCGTGAACGAGGCGCTGACCCGCCTGGACGCGGGCTATGAGCGGCAGCGCCGCTTCCTGGCCAGCGCCGCGCATGAGTTGCGGACGCCGATCGCGATCCTGAAGCTCAGGCTCGAAGCCTTCGGGGACGAGCCCATCAAAGCGAGCCTCGGCCGGGACCTCCTGAGGCTCGAGCTCATGGCCGATCAGCTGCTCGACCTGGAGCGGTTGCGCAGCCGTACCAGCCTGTTCTCCGCCGTGGACCTGGTGGCCTTGGTCCGCAAGGTCGCGGCGGATCTGGCGCCGCTGGCGATCGCCACCGGCTACGACCTGGTCGTCGAGGCAGAGGAGGAGCGGGTCGACGTCGACGGCGACAACGCGGCGCTGGAGCGTGCAATCGCCAACCTGATCCACAACGCCATCCAGCATGGCGGCCAGGCCGGCATGATCGTCGTGCGGGTGGAACGTGGCGGCAGCATCGTCGTTCAGGATGAGGGGCCGGGCATTCCCCGCGAGGAGCGTGAGCGCATTTTCGAGCCGTTCCACCGCCTGGCCGGTAGCGGCGCCGGCTCCGGGCTAGGGCTCAACCTGGTGTCGGAAATCGCCCAGGCCCATGGTGGTCGAACGATCGTCCGCGACGGTCCCCGCGGCGGAGCGTCGTTCCATCTGGATTTGAGCCACCGCACCGGGACCGGAACTGGCTAGACAAATTCCGCAGCCGCACAGATGTACCGATAACGTCGCGAGCAGGCCTCTGTCGTGTGCTGTCCTCAGGTCGTCCCGGTTCTCCGCTGACCTGCAATGTCATCCTGCGCTGCATCAAGATCCCGGCCAAAGCCGACATGTCCGCTATCTGAGCCGTTTTTGTTGTCCGGTTTGGGTGCGCCTCGTCAGGCTGATCTAGCCAGCGACGGCAGGATCCTTTGGCTCGACGTCGTGTCCGGTTTGGGGCCACTACACGGGTGACCGTATATGGCATCGCGACTGCCTGCTCGACCAACTGAAAGCGGTTGCCAACATAAGTTAGTTAGATTAACTAACTTATGTTGATCGGAATCGTGGGAAACATCGTGGCAGGCGAGATCGTTGCCGGCATTGATATCGGCGGAACCAAGACGCAGCTGGTCACCGCGCGGGACGGCATCACGCTGACCAACCGGACCGACATGACCAGAAAGTGGCGCAGTCATCGCGCCGAGGAGGATGCGGCTGCGCTCGTCTCCATGGTCCGCGAAGCGGTGGGCGGCGCCGAGCCGGCCGCCATCGTGGTCGGTGCGCATGGCTGCGACAGCACCGACCAATGCCAGGCATTCCAGGAGCTGATTGCAGCCCGCACAGGCGGCTCGGTTCTTGTCCTCAATGATTCCGAGCTGCTGCTGCCGGCGGCCGGCCATGCGATGGGGATCTCCGTCATTGCCGGTACGGGCTCGATCGCTGTCGCCCGCCTCCCCGACGGCACCATGCTGACGGCCGGCGGCTGGGGATGGTTCCTCGGCGACGAAGGCAGTGCCAGCGGCCTGGTGCGTGACGCCGCGCGGGCGGTGCGAGCCGCGCTGGACCGGGGCGAGGCCATGGATCCGCTGGCGCAGATGCTGCTCGGCATCCTCGACATCGATGACCCGGTGCGGCTCGGCAAGACCCTGGCGGCCGAGGGCAGTGCCGCCGGAATCGGCCGCCACGCGCCCGCCCTCTTTGCCGCCGCCGAGGGCGGGTCGGAAATCGCCCGGAGCGTGATCGAGGCCGGCGGTCAAGCTTTGGCTCTCCTGGTCCGGCGGCTGGTGGACCGTGGGGCGACGGGCGGCTGCGTGGTCGCGGGCGGAGGGGTCATTACCAGCCAGCCGCTGCTGATGCGGGCCTTCGAGTCCGCGGTGGCCGAGCAGGTGCCGGGCTGGACGGTGACGCTGCTGACCATCCCGCCGGCCTTTGGCGCGGTCCGGCTCGCCGAAGCCCTGATCCGAGGCGATCTCCCGCCGCAGCTGCCGCGGCCGGCAACCGCACGAATGGTCCTGGCCGCCGACCGGAGGATGCGATGACTGTCACCGACGCCCCCGCCGGGCGCACGCCGACTTCGCCGGGGCTGCGGATCGTCCCGGCGCGATACTGGGGCCAGCGGTTCGGCGCCGCACTGCTGATGGCGATCGTCCTGGGCTTCGCCGCCCTGGTCGCCAGCAGCCGGAACGTTCAATGGAACGCGATCGGGACCTATCTTTTCGATCCGACGATTCTGGACGGCGTCAGGTTGACGCTGGTCTTCACCGTTCTCGCCATGGCGATCAGCATTCTGGCCGGCATCGTGCTGGCGATGATGCGCCTGGCGTCGAACCCGATCCTGTCGGGTTTCGCAGGCTTCTACATCTGGTTCTTCCGCGGCACGCCGCTGCTGGTGCAGATCATCTTCTGGTTCAACATCCAGCTGTTCATCCCGGCTATCGAGGTCGGGCCGCTGCATGTCGAGACCAACACCCTGATCTCGGCGTTCACGGCCGCTCTGCTGGCGCTCAGCCTGAACGAATCCGCCTATGTCGCGGAGATCGTGCGCGGCGGCCTCCTGGCCGTCGACAAGGGACAGGGCGAGGCGGCGACGGCGCTGGGCTACACCCCGTTCCAGACCCTGACCCGGATCGTGCTGCCGCAGGCGCTGCGCGTCATCATCCCGCCGATCGGCAATCAGACCATCTCGATGCTGAAGACCACCTCGCTGGTCTCGGTCGTGGCGGCGCAGGACCTGCTGACGCGGGTCCAGAACATCTACGCCAAGAACTTCCTGATCATCGAGCTGCTGATCGTCGCCAGCATCTGGTATCTGGTGCTGACCACGGCCGCCTCGCTTGGCCAGTCCTGGATCGAGCGACGCCTGGGCCGAAGTGATCGCGCGCCGTCGAAGGCCTGGCGGATCCTCGGCGCGGCGGGGAGGCAGGGCTGATGGGCGCGGCCGGACAGACATCCGCGCCGCGGCCGATGGTCGAGGCGATCGGCGTGCGGAAGGCGTTCGACAGCCTGCAGGTTCTGTCGGGCATCGACCTGACCATCCGCAAGGGTGAGGTCGCCTGCATGCTGGGCCCGTCCGGCAGCGGCAAGTCGACCTTCCTGCGCTGCATCAACCATCTGGAGAAGGTCAGCGGCGGTGAGATCCTGGTCGATGGCGAGCTGATCGGCTACCGCCGCCAGGGCGACCGCCTCTACGAGCTGAAAGCTTCCGAACTGGCGCGCCAGCGCCGCGACGTCGGCATGGTGTTCCAGCGCTTCAACCTGTTCCCGCATCTCGACGTGCTGGAGAACATCGTCCAGGCGCCGGTGCTGATCCGCGGCGAGCCGCGGGCGGATGTCGTCGCCCGTGCCCGGGCGCTGCTGGAGATGGTCGATCTCGGCGACAAGGCCCAGGCCTATCCGCAGCAGCTGTCGGGAGGCCAGCAGCAGCGGGTGGCGATCGCCCGGGCGCTGGCCATGCGGCCGAAGCTGATGCTGTTCGACGAGCCGACCTCGGCCCTCGACCCGGAGCTGGTCGGGGAGGTGCTGGCGGTGATGAGGCGCCTGGCCGCCGAGGGCATGACGATGCTGGTCGTCACCCATGAGCTGGGCTTCGCCCGCGAGGTCGCGGACCGGGTGATCTTCATGGACCAGGGCGTGGTGGTGGAGGAGGGAACGGCCGCCGAGGTGCTGGACCAGCCCCGGCACCAGCGCACCCAGGCGTTCCTGCGGCGGGTCCGCTGACCGGCCCGCCGACGGGATCGATGCAAACCGTGCAATGCAAACAGGGAGTGAGACAATGACGAGCAAGCTCTTCGTTCTGATGGCCGCCGCAATCCTTGGTGCCGGCGCGGCGCAGGCGGCGGAGGTCGACCCGGCGCTGCGAGCCATGCTGCCCGAAGCCATCCGGCAGGCGGGCGAGATCCGGGTGGGCACCGACCCGCAGCAGCCGCCCTATGATTTCTATGACACCGACAACACGACCCTGATCGGGCTGGAACAGGATCTCGCCGCCGAGATGGCGGCTCGGTTGGGGGTCAAATTCACCTTCTCCCCCGCCCAGTTCGCCAGCATCATCCCGGCGATCCAGGCCGGCCGCTTCGATCTCGGCATCTCGGCCTTCGGCGATTTCATCGAGCGCGAGAAGATCCTCGACATCATCGACTACACGCTCGAAGGCACCGGGCTGATCGTGCTCGAGGGGAATCCCCACAACATCAAGAAGATCAGCGACATCTGCGGCCTGCGTGCCGGCGCGGTGCAGGGCTCGATTCCGCTGCAGCTGCTCGACAAGCAGAAGGGGCTGTGCCCGGCCGATAGGCCGCTGGAGGTGCTGCAGTTCCCGTCGAACGACCAGGCCAAGGTGGCGATGCGCAGCGGGCGTCTCGACGTCTCGCTCGATACCGTCGGCGTCGCCGCCTACACGCTCGCCCACCAGCCGCAGACCGGCAAGAAGCTGGAGCTGGTCGACACCGCCAAATACGCGGTCGGCTACCAGGGCATCCTGGTCGGCAAGAACAACCCCGAGCTGCGCGACGCGATCAAGGCGACGCTGCAGAAGATGATCGATGACGGCGCCTACGGGAAGATCTTCGCCAAGTGGGGCCTCAGCCAGAACGCCGTCACCACCATCACCGTCAACGATGCGGCCCGCTGGGCCGATTACATGAAGCTCGACTGAGCCACCTATCCCCGACTGCAACGGACCAGACCCATGACAGACAGAGTCAGTTACCGCGACGGCATCGCCCTGCAGCCGAAGGCGCTGGAGGCGAGCCGGCAGGCCGTGGCCGCGATGCTGGAGCGGGCGGATCTGGCGCCGTTGCAGCGGGGCACCGTCGCCCTGGTCGGCATCGGCGCCAGCCTCTATGCGGCCGAGGCCGGCGCCGCCGCGATGCGCGGCCAGGGCATCCGGGCCTTCGCGCTGCCCGGCACCGACCTCTACGACCCGGCGGTCGATGCGGCCGATGCCTATGTCGCGATCTCCGCCTCTGGCCGCAGCGTCGAGCCGGCCCAGGCGCTCCGGATCCGGCCGCAGGCCGCGACCTTCGGCATCGCCAAGACCGCCGAAACGCCGCTGGGCGAGGTCGCCCGGACCATGATCGCGACGGCCAGCGGCCCGGACAGCGGCCCGAACACCACCAGCTATGTCTGCGCGCTGCAGGCGATCGGCCTGCTGGCGGACGGGGCCGGCCGGCCTTCGGGCGCCGACTGGGCCGCGCTGCCGGCAGCGGCCGAGGACGTCCTTGCCGCCGTGGTCGGGCCGGTGGTGAAGGCGTCGGCCCTGCTGGCCGGCCGCACCGCTATCGACTGCGTCGGCTCCGGCATCGCCTTCGGCACTGCGGGCTACACCGCGCTGCTGATCCGCGAGGCGGCGCGCGTCGCGGCGCAGGGATGGGATACGCTGAACTTCCTGCACGGTCCGATGGAACCGAACGACGCGCGCAGCGGCGTGATCCTGTTCGGCGACGGGCGGGAGGTGACGCTGGCGCGGGATCTGGCCGGCTTCGGCATTCCGTCGGTGCTGATCACCACGCGCGGCGACGTGACCGATGCGACGAACCTGGTGGTGATCCGGGTCCCCGGAACCGGGCTGCCGGGCGCGATCCTGCAGGCGATCCCGGCGCAGCTGCTGATCGCCGACCTGGCCGAGGCCGCCGGCCTGCCGGTCTGCAACTTCCGCTACCGGCAGACCGACACCAAGCTGCCTTTGAAGGCGGCCTGACCGGTCAGCGCTGCCCGCTTGCCGCCCGGGCCGGGCGACGGGCGGGCCGCGGCTCCTCCGCCCCATCGGCTTCGGGCAGCAGCGAGACGGCCGGGCGCCGGTCCTCTCCCAGCAGCGTGCCGAGGCTGTAATCCGCCGCAAGCCCGACGGCACCGAGCACCGTGGCTTTCCGGGTCAGCCGGCTGACGGCGATCTCGGTTGGCCAGGTCAGCTCGGCGACCGTCCGGGCGATCTGCTCCACCATCAGCTCGTTCTGGCCGACGCCGCCGCCGAGCACCGCGAGGCCTGGGTCGAGCACGCCGACACAGGCGGCGACCAGCCGGCCGATATCGGCGGCATGCCGGTCGATGCAGGCGCGCGCATGGGCCGAGCTCGCGGCCCGCGCGAACAGCTCCTCGGCGCTGCGTGGCGGCGCACCCTCCCCGGATGGCCAATCGCGGGCGCAGCGGGCGACCAGACTGGCCGATCCCAGATATTCCTCCAGCGCCTCCAGCCGCGGCGTTTCCGTCGCCGACCAGGGGAAGGGTAGGCGGCCGACCTCGCCGGCCGCGCCGTTGAAGCCGCGGAACAATCGGCCATCGATGACGATGCCGAGCCCGATCTTGATGCCGACCTGCAGGTAGATGAACGACGCGCGCCCTTGGGCCGTCCCCTCCCGCAGCTCCGCCAGCGCGGCGCAGTTGACGTTGTTCTCCAGCAGGATCGGCACGCGGAAGCGGCGGTGCAGGCTCCGCGCGATGGCCGGAAGGTCCTTGCCCCGGCCTCGCGGCGCCAGGGCGGAGGAGACGATGGTCGGCACCGCCACGGCGATCGCCCGCAGCGGCCCGTCCCGGCGGACGCGATCCAGCACCTGCTCCACCGCGCCGTCGATTTCCGACGAGGGCATGTCGGCCTCCGCGATCGGCCGCCCGTCCAACCCGGCCGCGATCGCATGGGTATGGGTCGTGCCCGCATCGATGCCGACGACGATGCCGGCCTGGGGCCCGAGGCCATAGGTGACGGCGGTCCGGCCCGTCGGCCCCTTGACCGTGCCGCGCGACGCCACCAACCCATGCGCTTCGAGCTCGCCGACCGCGGCCGACATGGTCGGTTTCGAGAAGGCGAGCAACGCGCCCAGCTGCGGCCGGGTGATCGGGCCGGAGGTCGACACGGTCCGCAGGACCGCGCGGGCGCTTTCGGTGAGGGCTGGCGGCGGCCCGGCGACCGGGAGGGCTTTCGGCGGATTCGGCATCGACACGCAGTGGCGGAGGAACCGGCCGATGATAGGGCAAGCGCAGCGGCTTCGAAACCTGAACCGCCGGTTTTGCGGGCGACTTCTCGGTCGCCGCTTTCCTGGTTGATCCGGCCTTGTGTCACCGACTCCCTCCGGTCCGTGTCCGTGACCGTCATGTCCTCTTGAGGTGCCGGTCGAGACGGCCGGTTCCGGGCACGTTCCGCAACCCAGGTTAGCCGAGAAGGCCCGCATCCGTGGCCTCCGGCGATGTCCAGTCTCAGGAACTCGCGGCCACGTCGGCTTCTGGCCCACCCTTACCTGGTGGCGCCAGCAGGGGAGGGTGACAAGCGGTCACCGCGGACGGAGCGGCGGACGTCCGGATCTCGCTGGAGCAGATGTTTCACCACCCCGCCCGACAGATCCGCTCGACGCGCGGGCCCGACGCGTCGGGCACATTGGCTTGAGTTCCGCCAGCCAACCTTTGCCGTCAGGCCGAACAAGCAAGCTTGAAGAAGGGAATGGGGAGACGCTACTGGACGGCATTCGCGCTGAATGCATAGAAGCGTCTGAAATGGGTGGCCGATGATCGAACTCCCCAAGGACCTTCCCATCATCGAGCGTAGCGCAGTTCGTCTGGTCGTGCTTGATGGAAGCCAGCGCGTTCTGTTGTTTCACACTCGCGATCCGGAGCGTCCCGAACTCGAGCCTTGGTGGGAGCTGCCCGGTGGTGGCATCGATCCCGGTGAGACGTATCTCGACGCTGGAGTTCGCGAGCTGCGCGAGGAGACCGGATTCATAGTCGCGCCGGACCAGGTTGGTCCGGCGAACTGGCAGCGGCGGGCCAGCTTCATTCACCGGCGGACACGCCATCTGCAGGACGAAGTCGTGGTAGCCGTGCGGCTGGACGGCAGCGGCTTGCTTATCGACGAGTCCAACCGGCTCGATTACGAGCGGGAGGATTACTTCGGATTCCGATGGTGGCCGGTCGCCGACATTGTGCACAGCCGAGAGCGGTTCTATCCGGGCCGGCTGCCTGAGTTGCTGGCCGCGTTCCTGGCCGGCGAGGACATCAGGGAGCCGTTCGAGCTCTGGTCCTGATTCAGGCTGCCTGTCGGTTGCGGTGCCCAAGAATTTCGGCGTTCCCGGCTGCTCAATGTGGAGAGGCGGTATGTTCGCTTCGGGGAGCCGAGTTCGATGACCGGTTGCAGGAGCCTTTTGGGCGCTAGGTCGGTGCGCGGTATGGAGAAGCCGCGCCGATGACCGGTTCTGGCACGGGCGAGACGGTCTGCGCGGTCCCACCCTGGTCAAGTCTTCTGGCTGAGGAACAGCCCCATCTCCGTCCGGACCTCCAGCACGCCGCCCGCTTGCGCGAAGGCGCGGTCGATGGCGTCCCGGAAGGACTTCTGCTGAAGCTCGCTGGCGGTCTCGCCTGGCGGAAAGGACGTCAGCGCCAGGAACACATCCTCGGGATCGTTGATCCGGAGGCTCGCCGGATACCGGGACCAAGCCACGTTGCCGAATTGCGACCGCATCAGCCGCTCCGCCGTGTCGAAACCGAAGATCCTGGCCATCGGCTCGGACGGGGTGCCCCCGAACACCGTCGTCAGCTCGTACAGCTCGCGCATGTTGCCGGCGCCGTTGGTGGTGACTGCCAGGACACCGCCGGGCTTGAGCACGCGGGCCATCTCCACGATGCCGACGGCCGGGTCGGTCACGTGATACAACATGTGCATCGCGACGACGGCATCGAAGCTGCCGTCGTCGAAAGGCAGGGCCGCTGCGTCCGCTTGCCGGCCCGAGACCGAACCGAACGGCAGAGTTCGGCACCGGCTCGTCGCCTCCTCGACCATGCCAGGCGACTGATCGGCCAGGGTCAGAGCAAGCTGGTCCGGCAGCCTGTCCGCCACGGAGGCCCAGAACCAGCCCGGGCCGCAGCCGATGTCGAGCACATGGTCGCCGGCCCTGAAGGGTAGCTGCTGCGCCACCCAGGCGAACCACGATGTCTCGGCCACTGTGTCTTCCCGATGCAGTCGCGCCCGCGCCGCGAGCTTCCGGCTGTCGCCGTACTGCTTGGCCATGCCTGCGGTCGCGGATGGCGCGCTGCCGTGGTCGTTGTCGCTCATAGAGCCTCGCTCAGCCGTTGCGGGCGAGCCTATGCGCCAGCCGGGCGGGTGGCAATCTCGGGGGCGGCAGCGGACCTTCGCCCTTGGGTGAGCGACTCGAGGGCGAAGTCGGCCGTGTCCGGTTTGGAGACGCCGGTGCAGAGTCCGCTTCCGGCGCAGACGAGCCGATCTCTTCGGCCGGCTAGAAATATGGTGCCGGGCGGATGTGAGAGGCTCCGCTATGTCGCCGGTATTTCTGCGGCCGGAAGTCCGGACCGCGGCAGACGCGCCGGCGCGGTCGCCAAGCCCTCGACCGAGGTGCGGATCAGGTCCCTCAGGCCTTCGTCTTCGACCAGCTGTAGCGCGGTCTTCGGCGTCACCCACCGAGCCTCCCGCTCCCGGCGCTCCCGCCAGGTGTCCTCCTGGCGCTCGACCAGAAGGGCGAACACCCGGACCTCGCAAGGGGCGGCGACGCCGTCGCCGTCCAGCCATTTGTCGTAGACGAAGCTGCCGATCGGCTTGTCAGAAACGGTACCCCGGACGCCAGCCTCCTCGAAGGCCTCCTGTGCGGCCGACCTGGCGGGCTTCTTGCCCTTGATCTTCCATCCCTTCGGGACGATCCAGCGCCCCGTCCGCCGCGTGGTGACGAGAAGGATCTCAAGAGATCCGTCTGCCCGGAAGCGATAGGGCAATGCGCCATACTGGCGGCGGGGCGCCTTTGGCTTGATCCTCTCACCCATCGGCCAGGCCCGCCGTCGACGCCAGAACCATCATCAAATCCTGACCGTGCGCCGCCATATCAGCGGAGCTGTGAGCTTGATCCGGGCCGGGGTCGCCCGGGCGGCGCGGCTTCCCGATGCCAGATCGACGGCATGGCGGGCGATGTCGTCCACCGGATGATCGAAGGTGGTCAGCTGGTACGACATCCAGCCCGCCTGCATGACGTTGTCGAAACCGATCACCGACACGTCCTCCGGCACGCGCAGGCCGAATTCGTGCCGGGCCGCGTCGATCAGACCGAAGGCGGTCGCGTCATTGACGCAGAACACCGCATCGGGCCGCTCCGCCGCAGTGAACAGCCGGTGGGCGGCACCGACGCCGTTGTCATAGCTGGTCATCTGACCCAGCCGGACCACGGCTGGCTCCAGGCCGACCGCGCGGGCGGCGTCTACGAACGCGTCGGCGCGGGCCGACAGGCTGGGGGTGCCGAGCTCGGTCGTGACCACGGCCGGGCGGCGGCAGCCGGCGCGCAGGAACAGGCCCAGTGCCTGGCGCGCCGCGCCCGCATTGTCGAGCAGGATGTTGTCCGGGCCGACGAGCCGGTCGTCGCGGCTGATCAGGATCAGCCGCTGCCCGTTGTCCAGGCATTCGCGCACGATCGACTGGGCCGGCGTCCCCGACATCACGATGGTGGCGTCGGCGCGGTAGTTGAGAGCGCGGCGCAATGTCGTCGCGACATCATCCAAAGGGCCGCCGACGCAGAGCAGCACGGCCACCTTTCCGGCCTCCTGCAGCTTTTCGGTGATCGCGCGGGTGAGGCGCGACGGCTGGGCGGCGTCGACGTCCGCCACCACCAGGCAGACGATCCCCGTCTCCTGCCGCGACACGCCGCGGGCCAGATGGTTGACGTGGTAGCCCAGCGCCTCGGCCGCGGCCAGGACGCGCTGCCGCGTCTCCTCCGACACGCTGGCGCCCGGGGTGAAGGTGCGGGACACGGCGGAGCGCGACACCCCGGCCAGCTCGGCCACGGCGCGGGCGCCGACGAAGCGCCGGGAGGCGAGATCCTCCTCCTGTGGCGGAGAGTCCGGTGGCGTGCTGTCGCGGCCGGGCATGCCGGGTCTGCTCCTTCAATCAATGCTTCGATCATAGGCTGTTTGCAACCATGTGCAAACGGATCTGTGCAGCTGACGCTTGACCGTTGGTATGATCGGTCTTGTCTCGACAAATGCAGGCATCGAGCCGTGTCACAAATTTGTCATTGACGGAGCAGGATCGATCGCACAGCATTTGCACGCGGTTGCAATCAAGAATGCTGGGGAGGAATGACAATGCCCACGACATCGAAGACGGCTGCCCTGTCCTGCGCGGCGATCGCGCTGGTCGCCGGCATGGCGCTGCGCTCCGCGCCCGCCCAGGCCGAGGGCTCGGTGGTGGTCTATTGCGGCGTGAACGAGGAATGGTGCCGGGCCGCGGCCAGCGCCTTCCAGGAGAAGACCGGCATCCATGTCGATATGACGCGGCAGAGCGCCGGCGAGATCTTTGCCCGCCTGCGGGCCGAGAAGGAGAATCCGCGTGGCGACATCTGGTATGGCGGCACCGGCGACCCGCATCTGCAGGCGGCGGCTGACGGGCTGACCGAGCCTTACAAGTCGCCCGCGCTGGGCCAGTTGCGGGACTGGGCACAGGACCAAGCCAAGCGCTCCGGCGACCGCACCGTCGGGCTGTATCTCGGCGTGCTCGGCTTCGGCTACAACGAGCAGGAGCTGAAGGACCGCAACCTGGCGGCCCCGGCCTGCTGGTCCGACCTGCTGAAACCGGAGTTCGAGGGCGAGGTCCAGATGGCCGACCCGAACTCCTCGGGCACCGCCTGGACCATGCTGGCGACCATCGTGCAGCTGATGGGCGAGGACAAGGCGTTCGAGTACCTCGTCGGCCTGAACAAGAACATCGACCAGTACACCAGCGCCGGCGCGGCGCCGGCCCAGGCCGTGGGCCGCGGCGAGACCATCGTCGGCATCGCCTTCCAGCACGATCTGATCAACGCCGCCAAGCAGTCGCCGGCGGTGAAGGTGGTCTCGCCCTGCGAAGGCACCGGCTACGAGATCGGGTCGATGAGCCTGATCAAGGGCGCCCGCCATATGGAGGAGGCGAAGAAGTTCTACGACTGGGCGCTGACGCCGGAGGCGCAGGCGATCGCCGCGAAGAACGGCAGCTTCCAGGTGCCGTCCAACACCGCCTCCGCGGTGCCGCCGGAATCCCCGGACACCAGCAACATCAAGCTGATCCACTACGATTTCGAGAAATACGGCTCCTCGGCCGAGCGGACGCGGCTGCTGTCGCGCTGGACCAAGGACGTGAAGAACGGCGGCTGACGTGACGGCGACGGGATTGCGGAAAGGGGCCGCCACGGCGCGGCTGTCCGGCGCGCGGCTATGCCTGCTGCTCGGCTGGGCGTCGATTCTGGTCCTGCCCTGGTACGGCATCGAGGGTGGGCTGGTCCAGGCCCTGACCGAGGGCGGGGCGCCGGCGGTGGTCGAGGCCGCTCGCGGCAGCCCCTGGCTCTTCGGCCTGATGCTGCCGCTGCTGCTGGCCAGCCTGGCCGAGCTGCGGCGGCAGCCGCGTCTCATGGTCTGGGCCGGGGCGGCGGGCGTCGTCTGGGCCCTGCTGCAGGGTTTCGCCATCGACCGGCAGGGCTGGGCGATCGTCGATCTCGGCAGCCTGTCCGGCTGGGCCGCGGCACAGCCGGCGCTCGGCTGGGGGGCCCTCGGCTACCTGGTGGCGATGGCGCTCTTGGCCGCGCATGGCTTGGCCCGGCAGGGCTGGTGCAAGGGCGACGCCTTCACCGTCGGTGCCCTGGTCACAGTCTGCGGCTCGATCCTGATCTTCGTCGGCTACCCGGTGCTGTGCGTCCTCCTGTCGGCGTTCAAGGACAATCAGGGGCAGGTCGATCTGCCGATGTTCGCCGACAAGCTGGCCGATTCCTCGATCTGGGGTCTGGCCTGCCTGTCCGGCGGGCGCAGCTGCGGCGTGGCCTGGAACTCGCTGGCCCAGGCCACGCTGGTCGGGGTGCTCAGCACGCTCCTGGGCCTCGCCTTCGCGCTGGTGGCCCAGCGCACCCGCTTCCCGTTCCCGCGCCTGTTCAAGGTGCTGGCCGTGCTGCCCGTCATCACGCCGCCCTTCGTCATCGGCCTGGCGCTGATCCTGCTGTTCGGCCGTGCTGGCATGGTCACGGCACTGCTGAACGACTGGTTCCACCTGCCGCGCAGCCGCTGGCTCTACGGCATGCCGGGCCTGACCATCGCCCAGCTGCTGGCCTTCACCCCGATCTCCTACCTGGTGCTGCTGGGCGTGCTGCAGGGCGTCAGCCCGAGCATGGAGGAGGCGTCGCAGACCCTCCGCAGCGGCCCGTGGCGCACCTTCCGCCACGTCACTTGGCCGCTGATCCGGCCGGGCCTGGCCAACGCCTTCCTGATCGCCTTCATCGAGAGCCTGGCGGATTTCGGCAACCCGATGATGATCGGCGGCAATTTCCGCGTGCTGTCGACCAGCGTGTACTTCGCCGTGGTCGGCGCGGCGCAGGACCAGGGCCAGGCCGCGGTGCTGGCGATCGTGCTGCTGACCTTCAGCCTGTCCGCCTTCCTGCTGCAGCGGCTGTGGATCGGACGGAGAAGCTACGTCACCGTCGCCGGCAAAGGCGATGCCGGGCTGCCGGGCCCGCTGCCCAAGCCGCTGCGCATCCTGTGCTACACGGTCGTGCTGCCCTGGATCGCGCTGACCGTCGCGGTCTACGGCATCATCATGGTCGGCGGCTTCGTCAGCGCCATCGGCAGCGACAACAGCCTGACGCTGAAGCATTTCCTGACCGCCTTCGCCATCGGCGACAGCGACCATGGCTGGTACCTGGCGGGTTCGGCCTGGAATTCGCTGATCACCACGCTGGAGGTCGCGCTGCTGGCCATGGTGCCGACCGCGGCGCTGGGGATCCTGACCGCCTATCTCCTGAACCGGCAGAGCTTCGCCGGCCGCGGCGCCTTCGAGTTCCTGACCATGATGAGCTTCGCCATCCCCGGCACGGTGATCGGCATCAGCTACATCCTGGCCTTCAACAGCGGCCCGATCGAGCTGACCGGCACGGCGATGATCATGATCATCGCCTTCGTGTTCCGGAACATGCCGGTCGGCATCCGCGCCGGGCTGGCCAATCTCAGCCAGATCGACCGCAGCCTGGATGAGGCGTCGCTGACGCTGGGCGCGCGGTCGGCCACCACGCTGCGGCGGGTGATCCTGCCGATCCTGCGGCCGGCGATCGCGACCTCGCTGGTCTATGCCTTCGTCCGGGCGATCACCAGCGTCAGCGCGGTGATCTTCCTGGTCAGCGGCGAGTTCAACCTCGCCACCGTCTACATCGTCGGCCGGGCCGAGTTCGGCGAATACGGGCTGGCGATCGTCTATTCCGCCGTGCTGATCACGATCATGGTGCTGGCGCTGATGGCGATCCAGGCCCTGGTCGGCGAACGGCGGATCGGCCGCCGGGCGGCAACCGTCCCGGCAACCCCTAACCGTCAATCCGTGGTGCAGGCGTGACAAGCAACCTCAATCTGGTCGACCACGCCGCAGGAGCCCGCGTCGCGGGCGGTCTTCCGGCGGTCGAGTTCCGTGCCGTCAGCAAGCGCTACGGTCCGGTGACCGCGGTCGATCGCGTCGGCTTCAGCATCCAGCGCGGCACGCTGGTCACCCTGCTGGGCCCGTCCGGCTGCGGCAAGACCACGACGCTGCGCCTGGTCGCCGGGCTGGAGCTGGCGACCGAGGGCCGGATCCTGATCGACGGCGAGGACGTCACCCACCGCTCCGCCGCGGAGCGCGACGTCAGCATGGTGTTCCAGTCCTACGCGCTGTTCCCGCACATGACGGTAATGCAGAACGTCTGCTACGGGCTGCGCGCCTCCGGCATCCCGCAGGCCAGGGCCGAGGCGATGGCGGCGGAGAAGCTGGCGGCCGTCGGCCTGTCCGGCTTCGAGCGGCGGCTGCCCAGCGAGCTGTCGGGCGGCCAGCAGCAGCGGGTCGCCGTGGCCCGCGCCATCGTGCTGGAGCCGAAGGTGCTGCTGTTCGACGAGCCGCTGTCCAACCTGGACGCCAAGCTGCGGCGCCGGGTGCGCGAGGACATCCGCAGCCTGCAGCAGTCGCTCGGCCTGACCGTCGTCTATGTCACTCACGACCAGGAGGAGGCGCTGGCCGTCTCCGACCGCATCGTGGTGATGCATTCGGCCCGGATCGTCCAGGACGGCACGCCGCGCGACCTGTATGAGCGGCCGGCGAACCGCTTCATCGCCGACTTCATCGGCAACGCCAACCTGCTGCCGGCGACGCTGCGGCGGCGCGACGGGGCGCTGGCGCAGGTCGAGCTCGGCGGCATCGTCCTGTCGCTGCCGCATCGCGAGCTGCCGCCCGGTCCGGTCGAGGTTGCGGTCCGGCCTCAATCGATCCGGCTGCGCGCCGGCACGGCCCAGGCCGGCGAGCTGGCCGGCACGATCCGCAAGGCCGCCTATCTCGGCAGCCATATGGAGTATCAGGTGGAGCTACCGGACATCGGGGCCGAGGCCTTCGTCATCGACGGCAATGTCGGCGAGCCCTTCGCCTCCGGCGCGGCGGTGGGCGTCGCGATCCCGGCGGACGGCGCCGCCCTGGTGCCGGCGGGAGATGCGGCGTGACGCAGGATCTGGACGAACGCCAGGCCTTCGGCCTGGACCTGGCCCTGCGCGCCGGCGCCCTGGCGCTGGGCATGCGCCGCACCCTGGCGCCGATCGAGGCCAAGAGCGCGATCGATTTCTGCACCGAGGCCGACCGGGCGGTGGAGCAGCTGGTCCGCGCCGAGATCGGCCGGCGCTTCGGCGACGCCGTGATCGGCGAGGAATACGGCGGCGAGGCGGCCGACCGCGTCTGGGTGGTCGATCCGATCGACGGCACCGCCGGCTACATCCACGGCTCCGGCCGCTGGTGCGTGTCGCTGGCCTATGTCCAGGACGGCGAGATCGAGATCGGCATCCTCTACGCCCCCGCCGACGACCGGCTGTTCGTCGCCCGGCGCGGCCAGGGCGCCACGCTGAACGGCAGGCCGATCCGGGTCAGCGGCCTGGCGCATGGCGCGGCGCCGCTGGTCGAGGTCGGCTGGTCCGAGCGCCGGCCGCTCGCGGCCTACTGCACCCTGCTGCAGCGCCTGACCGAGGCCGGCCTCGAGTTCCGCCGCCACGGCTCCGGCGCGCTCGGCCTGGCCGAGGTCGCCTGCGGCCTGAACGACGGCTATGCCGAGCTGCACATCAACGCCTGGGACGCGCTCGCCGGGATCCTCCTGGTGCGCGAGGCCGGCGGCTGGACCAACGACTTCCTGGCGGATGACGGGCTCTGCCCGCGGCAACCTGCTGCTCGCCTGCACCCCGGCTCTCAGCGACCGGCTGGCGGCGATGACCCGAGGCCTGGAGGCGCCGATCGAACAACCCGCGGCTCTGGCGGGCTAGGCCGGCCGCCGGCCCAACGGCGGCATCACCACAAAGGGGAGGAGCGACCATGGCATCGAGACGGCTTTCCGCCGTCGCCGGCATCCTGCTGGCGACGTTCCTGATTTCTCCGGCCATGGCGGCCGGGGACTTGGTGCTCGACAAGGCGGTGGTGCTGATGCGGCACGGCGTGCGGCCGCCGACCAGCAGCAAGGCGATCGCGCCTTTCGCCGCCAAGCCCTGGCCGGCATGGGAGGTCGCCGACGGCATGCTGACGCCGCACGGCGCCGAGGCGGTCGGCCGGCTCGGCGCCTGGGAGGGGCGGATGCTCGCCTCCCGCGGCCTGCTGAGCGCGCCGGAATGCCCGAAGCCGGGCGAGGTTTTCGCCTGGGCCAGCAGCCAGCTGCAGCGCACCGTCGACACCGGCAATGCCCTCCTGGCGGCCATGTTCCCCGGTTGCGGCCTGGCCGTCGGCCATGGCGACGCCAAGGGCGCCGACCCGCTGTTCACCGCCTCCGACACGGATGTCGGCCGCCTGGACCCGGAGAAGGGCAGGGCGGCGATCCTGGCGGCGATGGGCGGCAGCTTCGATGGGCCGAAGCGGCGCCTGGCGCCGCTGTACCGGGAGTTGAGCGGCATCCTCGGCTGCGGCGCCAAGGGCTGCGATTTCGCCGACCGGCCGTGGGAGATCGCGCCGAAGAGCGACGGCCGCAACCTGTCTCTGGAAGGCCCGATCGGCGAGGCCTCGACCATCGCCCAGGTGTTCCTGCTGGAATACGCCAACGGCCTGCCGCCGGACCAGCTGGCCTGGGGGCAGATCAAGTCGGCCGACGACGTGATCCGCCTCTCGGCCATGCGGCAGATCAAATACGAGTATTTCGAGCGCGTTCCCTACATTGCCCGGCGGGGCGCCTCCAACATCCTGAACCAGCTCCTGATCGGCCTGGCCGAAGGCGCCTCGGTGCCCGGTGTCGACACCGCCGGTGGCCCGCCCGACGCCAAGCTGACTCTGTTCGTCGGCAGCGACACCCAGATCGCCGAGATCGGCGGCATGCTCGACGCCCACTGGACGCTCGACAGCTACCTGAAGGACGAGACGCCGCCGAGCGGTGGCCTGGTGTTCGAGCGTCTGCTGGACAAGGCGACCGGCCAACACTTCGTCCGCGTCGGGTTCCTGACCCCGCGGCTGGACCAGATCCGCGCCGCCGCGGTGCTCGACGATGCCAATCCGCCGGAATTCGTCCCGGTCAGCCTGCCCGGCTGCGACGGTCAGCGTCCGGATGGTGCCTGCCCGATCGAGACCTTCGCGAAGATCGTCTCCGCCGCCCTGGATCCGACCGCGACGGCGCCGCAGACCTACCATTGACCGGTCCGGCCCGGTCGGATTCCGGCCGGGCCGTTTCCGCCACCCCAGCCCACTGCATCGGATGCCGCACGGAAAGGCCGACCCCATCATCCTGACGGACGATGAGCGCAGCCTCCTGGACCGGATCGCCGGCGGGACGGGCGAACAGGCCGTGGCGAAGCGGGCCGCGATCGTCCTGCTCGCCGCGGACGGGCTCAGCAACCGTTCGATCTCCGCGCAGCTTCGGCTCGAGGAGCACTGCATCGGGCGCTGGCGCAGGCGCTTCGCCCGGCAGCGCATCTGGGGGCTGTTCGACCGGCCTCGGACCGGCCGCCCGGCCTCGGCCCGCCCGGCATGACGCCTAAGCCACGCGGCTACAGACGGGCGGCCAGCATCAGGCGGACTGTCTGTTCCGCCGCATCGGCCAGCAGGATGCCGGTGTCCTGGATCGCATCCTCCAGCGAGCAGGGCCGCTTGAGGATGCTGAACACCGCGTCGATGCCGACCTCGCGGGTCGATTCGGCGCCGAGGCCGACGGTCCCGGCCAGGGCCACGACCGGCAGCTTGTGCCGCTTGGCGCGAACCGCGATCTCGGCCGGCACCTTGCCGAAGCAGGTCTGGCCGTCGATGCCGCCCTCCGCGGTCATCACCAGATCGGCCTTGGCCAGGTGCCGGTCCAGGTCGATGTAGCGCAGGATCAGGTCGAAGCGTGGATGCAGCCGGGCACCAAGAAACGCATGCAGGCCGGCGCCCAGCCCGCCGGAGGCGCCGCCGCCGGTCAGCGTCGCGACCTCGACGCCCAGGTCGCGGCGGACGATCCGGGCGAAGACCTCGAGCCCACGTTCCAGCAGCGCCACCTGCCGCGGCGTCGCGCCCTTCTGCGGCCCGAACACACGGGCCACACCCCGCTTTCCGAGCAGCATGTTGCAAGGATTGACCGCGACGTCGATGCGCATCTGGTCCAGGCGCGGGTCGCGATGGGACAGGTCGATGCGGTCGAGTGAGGCCAAAGCCGCGCCGGTGCCGGCGATCCGCCGTCCCGACGCATCCAGCAGGCGGACCCCCAGGGCCTGGGCCATGCCCATCCCGGCGTCATTGATGCCGGAATCACCGCAGCCGAGCAGGATGCGCTCGGCTCCGAGATCCAGCGCCGCCCGGATCAGCTCGCCGACACCCTGGCTGGTCGTCAGCGTCGGGTCGCGCAGGTCCTTCGGCACCAGGCGCAGCCCGGCCGCGGCCGCCATTTCGATCACCGCGACCCGCTTCCGCCGCCCGCCCAGGAAGCCGATCCCGGCCTCGACGACCTGGCCCACCGGACCGGTCACGGTGACCGGATGCAGCTCGCCGGCGGTGAGTTCGACCATCATCCGGGTGAAGCCCTCGCCGCCGTCGATCATCGGCAGCCGCGCGATCTTGGCGCGCGGCATGGCCCGGCGGACGCCGCAGGCCATGGCGTCCGCCACCTCGCGGACGCCGAGCCCCTCCTTGAAGCCGGACGGGGCGATCAGGACATGGAGGCGCCGCTTCGCGGGTTTCCTCGGCATGGTTCGCTCCTCCTACCCGGTGCCCAGCAGCGACCCGATGGCGGGCCAACCTATGGTCGCGAACAGCAGAATCAGCAGGAAGTGCAGCGGCAGAAGCACGGCGCTGAGCCGGGCGAGGTCACCGGCGCCGTAGCCCTGCTCGTCCAGGCGGCCGAACAGCGCCACCGGCTTGGCGCTGATCATCAGGGTCTGGCAGAAGCCTGTCGCCGCGACCGTGGCCAGCATCGCCACGATCGGGTTGATTCCGGCCGACTGTGCCAGGATCAGCACGGGCGGCAGCAGGATCGTCACCCGCGCAGTCCGGCTGTGGATGACAAGATGCGCCAGCAGCCCCAGCACCGTCACCAGCGCCAGCACCGCCGGGATCGGCAGCCCGCCCCGCTGCAGCGGCCGGAACATGGTCGCGACCAGCCATTCATGCAGGCCGGAGGCGGCAAGGCCGTCGGCCAGGCAGATCGTGGCGGCCAGGAACAGCAGCAGGCCGAGATCGGCCTGGCGCAGCGCGTCGCGGAAAGAGGGAGCCCCGAGGCCGGGGCAGAAGGCGGCCAGGGCGCCCAGCAGCGCCACGATGGTGGGGTCGACCCGGTGCAGCGGCTCGGCCAGCCAGCCCACGACCACCGCGCCTGCGATCCAGAGAACCGGCTGCTTGCGGAGCGGCGTGCCGCCGGCCTCGGCCGGCGGCAGCTCCAGCCGCGCGCCACGCTGTTCGGGCGTCAGGAACAGCCGCAGGATCGCCTCGGTCGACAGGAGGGCGCTGAGCGCCGCGAAGGGCAGCCCGAACGCAACCCATTCGAGATAACCGACGGCCTGGCCCGTCAGTTGCTGCGTCATGCCGATGGCGAGCAGATGCGCCCCGGCGCCGAGCGGGGATGCTACGGCGGACAGCAGGATCGCGGTCGGGAACAGCAGGGCGAAGGCAGTCCGCATCCCGCGGCTGCCGCAATGCGGGGCGATCGCCGCATAGGCCGGGACCAGCATCGCGGCCCGGCCGGAGGTCGAGGGGACGATGAAGGCCGTGGCGAAGGTGATGGCGGCCAGGGCGTAGGCGAGGGCACGGACCGAGCGCAACCGCGCCGCGGCCAGGGCGATCAGACGGTCGGCGGCGCCGGTCGACCGGAACGCCGCCGCCAGCAGGAAGGAGGCGAGCAGCAGCCAGATCAACTGGGTGCCGAGGGGGGCGAACAGGGCCTCGGGCCGCCCGGTGACGAGCAGCGTCATGGCCAGGGCGGCGGCGACCGCGACGAAGGTGTCGTCCAGCGCCGTCAGGGTCCAGCCGACCAGTGCCAGCAGCAGGACGATCAGCGCGCGCCGCGCCTCCGG
>NZ_JANX01000031.1 GCF_000767795.1 Inquilinus limosus MP06
CGCCTTGACCTCGACGAAGGCCACGGTGCGGCCGCGCAAGGCCACGATGTCGATCTCGCCCAGCGGCGTCTTCAGCCGCCGCGCCAGGATGCGCCAGCCCTTGGCCCGCAGCAGCCACGCCGCCGCGCGCTCGGCCCGGTGGCCGAAGGCCTCGGCCCGGCGCCGGGACTCGTCGCGGGAGGCGCTATTCCTCATCGGCGGCGAGGTCGAGCGCCAGGCGGTAGACCTCGCGCTTCGGCTCCCCGGTCGCCGCCGCCACGGCCTCGACCGCGTCGCGCAGGCTCATGGTCGCGAGCGCGCGGCGCAGCTGCCCGGCCAGGTCCTCCTCGCTCGGCCGCGCCGCCGCGCCCGGCGGGCCGATGACGATGACGATCTCGCCCTTGGGCGGCCCGGCCTCGGCGTAATGCGCCGCCAGCTCCGGCAGCGGGCCGCGCCGCACCTCCTCGAACAGCTTGGTCAGCTCGCGCGTCACCGCCGCTTCGCGGTCGCCCAGCACCGCCGCCAGGTCGCTCAGGCATTCCGGCAGGCGGTGCGGCGCCTCGAACAGGATCAGCGTGGCGGCGATCGGCGCCAGCTCCTGGAGGAAGGTGCGGCGGGCGGCGGATTTCGGCGGCGGGAAGCCCGCGAACAGGAACCGGTCCGATGGCAGGCCCGACAGCAGCAGGCCGGTCAGCGGCGCCGAGGCGCCGGGCAGGCAGGTGACCGGCAGCCCCTCGTCCCGCGCCGCCCGGGCCAGCTTGTAGCCGGGGTCGGAGATCATCGGCATGCCGGCGTCGGAGACCAGCGCGATGACCTGGCCTTCGGCCACCCGGCGCAGGATCTGCGGCCGCATCTCGGCGGCGTTGTGCTCGTGATAGGGAATCAGCTTCGTGCCGATGCCGTAGAGCGACAGCAGCTTGCGGGTGGTGCGTGTGTCCTCGCAGGCGATCGCGTCGGCGTCGCGGAGCAAATCGAGCGCCCGGAGCGTTATGTCGCCGGCATTGCCGATGGGGACCGCGGTCAGGTACAGGCCGGGTGCCGGTTTACTCGGCGATGCAGCACCGGTAGGGTCGGCGGCAGAGGGCCGCCGCTGCCCGGCGCCGGTCGATTGTCGAGAGTGAGGGGGCGTCCGTGACAAGACTTGCGACAGTCGCAGAGGGGTCGATGGGTGGTGGCCGCGAGAAGCTGCGCCGCCTCGTCCGGCTGGCGGGGGCCGCCGCGATGGCGGCGGCGCTCGCTGCCTGTGCTCAGTTCCAGACCGTACAGAGGCCGACCCCGATCGCGCAAGCGCCGACGCAGCAGCCGACCGCGCCGAGCCACCCGAATGACGGGGTGCTGCGCGTCGGGCTGCTGCTGCCGCTGTCCGGCAGCAATGCCGCGCTGGGCGAGGCGATGCAGCGCGCGGCGCAGATGGCGGTGTTCGACACCGGCACCCAGGTCGTGCTGCTGCCGCGCGACAGCGGCGAGAGCGCCAGCGCGGCCGGCCAGGCCGCGCAGGCGGTGATCGCCCAGGGCGCCGACATCATCCTGGGGCCGCTGTTCAGCAAGGCGGTCTCGCCGGTGGCGCAGCAGGCCCGCGCGGCCGGAATCAACGTCGTCTCCTTCAGCACCGACACCGCCCAGGCCGGCGGCAACGTGTTCCTGCTGAGCGTGCTGCAGCAGCAGGCGATCGACCGGATCGTCGGCTACGGCGTCAATCACGGCCTGCGCCGATACGCCTTCCTGGCGCCGGACACGCAGTACGGCCAGCTGATGCGGCGGGCGATGGCCGAGGCCGCCGCCAAGTACGGCGCCGAGGTGCCGGTGGTCGAGCTGTACAACAGCAAGCTGAGCGACCCGACCCCGCTGCAGCAGAAGCTGCAGGCCACGCCGGTGGACGCGGTGCTGGTGGCCGATGTCGGCAGCCGGCTGAGCGTGGTGGCGCCGATGCTGGGCTATTCCGGCGTCACCGCCAAGCTGATGGGCACGGGCCAGTGGGACGACCCGTCGGTCAACCGCCAGTCCTACCTGGCCGGCGCCTGGTACGCCGCGCCCGACCCGTCGCGCCGCGCCGATTTCGAGAGCCGCTACGCCCAGCAGTTCGGCGCCCCGCCGCCGCGGCTGGCGACGCTGGCCTATGACGCGGTGGCGCTGACCGCGGCGCTGGCGAACCAGCCGGCGGGCGGCGGCAACCCCTTCACCACCGCGGCGCTGGAGGACCCCAACGGCTTCGTCGGCATCGACGGCATCTTCCGATTCGGCCCGGACGGGCTGGTGCAGCGCGGCCTGGCGGTGCTGGAGGCGCAGCCGGGCGGCCCGACCGTGCTCGAGGCAGCGCCGGACAGCTTCTCCGGCGCCGCGTTCTAGTCTCTATTTAGGCGTTCTCGGGCACCGCGTTTTAGGATAGGTACGAGGGCTCCGACGTCATCGACGTCGTGAGCCGGGAGATGCCGATGTCGACCGTTCAGCCGAGCCGGCCGAACGAACAGCCGGGCGGGGGCGGGCTGCCTCCCGAGGCCCCCGTCGAGATCGAGCTGAAGCTGCGCGTGGCGCCGGGCGACCTGGACCGGCTGCGCGGCGCCGAGATGCTGACGCGGATCGCGGCCGGGCCGGGCACCACCCGGTCGCTGACCTCCTTCTACTACGACACGCCGGACTGCGCGCTGCAGCGCCGCGGCGTGACCCTGCGCGTGCGCCGCATCGGCCAGCGCTTCGTCCAGAGCCTGAAGACCGAGCGCCGCGGCGACGGCCTGGCCCGCGGCGAGTGGGAGGTGGCGCTGCCGGCGATGGTGCCGGCGCCCGACGCCTTCGACGACCCGGACGCCCGGGCCCTGCTGGACGGTGTGCCGGTCGAGGCGCTGACGCACCTGTTCACCTCCCGCATCCAGCGCGAGACCCGGATCCTGTCGCTGCCGGATGCGGTGGTCGAATGCGCCTTCGACACCGGCACGATCGAGACCCGCGACGCCAGCGACCCGGTGGCGGAGATCGAGCTGGAGCTGAAGGAGGGCCGCGCCGCCGCCCTGTACCGGCTGGCGCTGTCCTTCCTGGACGAGATCCCGCTCAGGGTCAGCGAGGTGACCAAGGCGGAGCGCGGCTATCGCCTGGTGGCGCGCCGCCCGCCCGGGGTGATGTACGACCCGAAGACGCCGCTGGCCTCGGGCATGACGGTGGACGAGGCGATCGCCACCGTGCTGGCCCGCTGCCTCAGGCACTGGACCGCCAATGAGGCGGCGGCGGAGGATGGCGGCGACCCCGGCGGCGTGCACCAGATGCGGGTGGCGCTGCGCCGGCTGCGCTCGGCCCTGACCCTGTTCCGCAAGACCGTGCCCTCGCCCGCGCTCGACTGGCTGCGCGACGAGGCGAAATGGCTGGCCGGCGCGCTGGGGCCCGCGCGCGACTGGGACGTGTTCCTGGGCGCCACGGTCGAGCCGCTGGACACGTTGCGGCCGGACGATCCCGGCATCGGCGCCCTGCGCGCCGCAGCGCAGCGCCGTCGCGAGGCCGGCTATGCCGCGGTGCGCCAGGTCCTGGCCGATCCGCGCTGCGCCCGGCTGCATCTGACGCTGGGCGAGTGGCTGGAGCGGCGGGGCTGGCGCGACCATGCCTCGACCCAGACGCTGACCGCGCTGGTCGAGCCGATCGACGGGCTGGCCGGGCGGCTGGTGGCCCAGGCCCACCGCAAGGTGGTGACCCGCGGCCGGCACCTGGCCCGGCTGGACCCGCATCAGCGGCACGAGGTGCGGATCGCGCTGAAGCGGCTGCGCTACGCCATGGACTTCTTCCGACCGCTCTTCGCCGAGAAGCGGGCCAAGCCCTTCGCGTCGCAGCTGTCGAAGCTGCAGGACGCCTTCGGCCATCTCAACGACGTCGCCACGGCCGAGGGGCTGCTGCACCGCCTGACCGACGACACCGCCGACCCTGCGCTGCACCGCGCCGCCGGCATGGTGCTGGGCTGGCACGCCCGCGGCGCCGAATCGACCGAGCCGGAGCTGCTGGCGCAATGGGACGCGTTCCGCGCCGTCAAGCCGTTCTGGACCGGGGGCGAATGATGGTGCAGCGCCAGCCCCCTCGGTGTCATTGCGAGGAGGCGAAGCCGACGAAGCAATCCAGGGGCCGGTACGCACCGGCCCCTGGATTGCTTCGCTGCGCTCGCAATGACGAAATAGGGAATCGCAGACAGACAGCGCCAACAGGGGAAACGGCATGATTTCCGTGCTCGTCGCGAACACCAAGGGCGGCTGCGGCAAGACCACGATCGCGACGACCCTGGCCTCGGCCTTCGCCGCGCAGGGCCATTTCACCGTCCTGGCCGATGTCGACCGGCAGCATTCCAGCCTGGACTGGGCGAAGCGGCGGCCGGACGGCGCGCCGGCCCTGGCCGGGGCGGACTGGGCGAAGTCGGACTTCGTCGTGCCCAAGGACGCCGAGCGCCTGGTGATCGACGCGCCGGCGGCGCTGAAGATGAAGGATGTCGAAGCGCTGGTGAAGATGGCGGATGTCATCGTCCTGCCGGTGCTGCCCTCGGCCTTCGACGAGGGAGCGACCCGCCGCTTCCTGAACCGGCTGGAGGAGCTGAAGCCGATCCGCAAGAGCCGCGCCGCGGTGGCGGTGGTCGGCAACCGGATGCGGGTGCGGACCCGCGCGGCGGCCCAGCTGGACAGCTTCCTGGGCGGGCTGGGGCACACGGTGGTGTCGCGGATCCGCGACAGCGCCGCCTATACCGAGGCCGCGGCGGAAGGCCTCAGTGTGTTCGACCTGCGCGGCCGCCGGGCCGAGGATCTGCGGGAGGACTGGGCGCCATTGCTGCGCCACATCGAGGAGGCGGGCGCCGCCTGACGGGGGCAGGTTACGCGGGAAAAGCCGCATGGCCTCTCCCACAAGCGAGACCTTTTCAGATTCACAGAACCGTCATTGCGAGCGCAGCGAAGCAATCCAGGGGCCGGTGCGCACCGGCCCCTGGATTGCTTCGTCGGCTTCGCCTCCTCGCAACGACGGCGAGGGATGGATGTTGTGAAAGAGTCTCTTCGCCGGCACAGCTCAACCTAGTGCGACCGTGCTCCGATGCCGCCTCGAAGCGCTGGATCAGTGCCGCGCGGTGTGGTCGCGCAGGACGTCGGCGATGAAGGTGTTGGCCAGGTCGGATGACGCTTCCGGGTGGCGCTTGCGGAACGCCTCGAGCGCGGCGTCGCACGCCGTCCATTCATCGGCGCCGGCGGCGCGGCGCGCCTCATAGGTGCTGATGACGATGTCGCTGGTCGAAGGAATGGACTGGCCCACGAAACCTCTCCCTTGCGCAATATCGGTGCCTGACGCGGCTACAATCCGGCGGGTGAAGCTATCAACATTGCACTGCACAAAATGTTCCGTGTCCAGCCGATTCTTTGGGTGGAATCCGGTCAACCCACTGACGAAGACGCGAAAATTTTGAGTAAATCCCTGCCTTCCGGCGGCGTAGAACAATATCCGAAATGATGAGGCGAAGATCAGGACAAGATCATGTCCGACCTAAGGCTGCCTAGGGCTTCAGCCGCCATCCGCGGGCGATCAGCATGGCTGAGCAGGCCCAGAGCACGGCGCCGCTGCCGGCCAGCACGGCGAGGCTGAAGGCGACGGCCTCGGCTCCCGCGCCGCCGAAAGCGATGCGGGCGGCGTCGATCGCGTAATAGACCGGGTTCAGCGTCACCGCCGCGGCCAGCGGCTGCGGCAGCAACGCCACCGGGGCGAAGACGCCGGACAGGAAGGTGACCGGGATCAGAAGGAAGCCGAAGAAGGCTGCGGCCTGATCCCATTTCTGCGCCCACAGCCCGACCAGCGTGCCGGCGGCGGCCAGGAGGAAGGCGCCGAGCAGCAACACCAGGGCCAGCAGCAGCGGGTCGGCCACGCCGGTGCCGGCGGCCAGCAGCAGCGCGAGGAGGCAGGGCAGGCCGGTGACCAGGCCGGAGGCGGTGCCGGCCAGGGCGTAGGCGGCGGCCACCTCCCACGCCGCCAGCGGCGGCATCAAGATGTCGCCGACCAGCCGCTCCACCTTCAGGAAGGTCAGGCTGTAGACCGTGGTCTCGGCGGCGCGCAACAGCACGACATAGACCACGAACCCGGGCGCCAGGAACGGCAGCAGCCCGCCGGGCCCGGCCCAGGAGGCGGCGGAGCCGTCCCCCGCCGCGATCGCGAAGACCGCGACATAGAGCAGGGTCGAGAAGGTCGGGGCCACGACCGTCTCCGGCCAGTCCTTGAGATAGGCCCGGAACTCGCGCCGGAACAGCGTGGCCAGGCCCAGCCAGTGCACCGCGCCGTAGCGCCGGACCGGGCGGGCCGCCCCCGCCGGGCGCGCCGCCCCCGCTGGATGCCCGGGCATCAGGCCTTCAGCTTGTAGCCGGTGGCGAGCATGCGCAGCAGCAGCGCCAGCAGCGCGGCGTTGACGCCGAGCAGGACAAGGATGCCGATCGCCAGCGTACCGTCGCTGACGCCGATGAAGCCGTAGCGGAACCCGTCGATCATGTAGAAGAACGGGTTGAGATGGGCGACGAAGTGCCAAGCCGGCGGCAGCCGGTCGAGCGAGTAGAAGGTGCCGGACAGGAAGGCCAGCGGCGTCACCACGAAGTTGGTGACCGCGGCGATGTGGTCGAACTTCTCCGACCAGATGCCGCCGATGGCGCCGAGCAGCGCCAGCATCATCGACGCGGCGATGGCGTGGAACAGCACGAAACCGGGATGCACCGGGTCGACCGGCACGAAGATGCGGATCGCGCCCCAGGTCACCGCCCCGACCAGCAGGCCGCGGACGACGCCGCCGGCGATGTAGCCCACCGCCAGCTCGGCCGGCGCCAGGGGCGGCATCAGCACGTCGACGATGTTGCCCTGGATCTTGGCGATCATCAGCGAGGAGGAGGTGTTGGCGAAGGCGTTCTGCGCCATCGCCATCATGATCAGCCCCGGCGCCAGGAACTGCAGGAACGGCACCCCCGCGGCCTGCCGCCCCGCCCCGCCGAGGGCCAGGGCGAAGATGGCGTAGAACAGCAGTGTGGTGACCACCGGCGCGGCGATGGTCTGGGTCGCGACCTTGAGGAAGCGGTGGACCTCCTTGGCGGTCAGGGTCCACAGGCCGATCCAGTTGATGCGGCCGATCGGGCGGGGCTGGGGCATGGGCATTCTGGTGGCGGCGGGCGGGCGACCATAGCCCGCCCCGCCGCGCCCGTCACGCCGCCCCTTCACCGTTCTCTCGGGGCGGCAGGGCGCACAGACGCGCCTCCGCCTGGTCGAGCCGGAGCTCCAGCAGGGCGGCGATCTCGCTTTCGCGCAGCCCCTGCTGCCAGGCGCGCCAGCGCCGCTCGCAACGCCGCACCGCCGCGTCGAGATCGGCCTCGCACCGGATCTCCCGGATCGGTCGCATGGGGCTCCTCGGAGGGCAAGCCGGCGCGCTTCTCCAGCCTCACAGCCTCGCCACGATCCCGCCGATCTCGGCGACCACCGGATTGCGCTGCTCGAAGGTCAGCGACGGCAGCTCGCAATAGGCGGCGACCAGGACCGGGCCGCGGTCCACGGGCCAGGCGACGGCGATGTCGTTGGTGCTGCCCTCCGGATTGCCGCCGGTGCCCGTCTTGTCGCCGACCAGCCAGCCGGCCGGGAAGCCGGCGCGCAGCCGGGCGTCGCCGGTCTTGTTGGTGATCAGCCACGCCGCCAGCCGGTGCCGCGAGGCCGCGGACAGCGCGTCGCCGAACAGCAGCTTGCGCAGCGTCTCCAGCACCGCCGCCGGCGTGGTGGTGTCGCGCGGGTCGCCGGGACCGGCATAGGCGTTCAGCTCCGGCTCGATCCGGTCCAGCCGCGAAGCCTCGTCGCCGAGGGACCGGAGGAAGGCGGTCAGCCCGGCGGGGCCGCCGAAGCTGGCCAGCAGCAGGTTGCCCGCGGTGTTGTCGCTGTGGGTCACCGCGGCGTCGCACAGCTCGGCCACGGTCATGCCGGCGCCGCCGACCCGGGGCTTGGTCACGTCCGACACGCCGGCCACGATGTCCTTGCGCGAGAACGCGATTCGCCGGTCCAGCCGCTCCTGCTTGCGGTCGACACGGGCCAGGACGAAGGCCGCCGCCAGCGCCTTGAAGGTGCTGCACAGGAGGAAGCGCTCATCGGCGCGATAGCCGATGCGGGCGCCGGTCGCCAGGTTCAGCGCGGCCACGCCCAGCCGGCCGCCATGGGCGCGCTCCAGCTCCGCCAGCCGGGCCGCCGCGTCACCGCCGGATTGCGCCGCCGCCGGAAGAGAGGCCAGGGCGGGAACGAGCAGGGAGCCGGCCAGCGCCAGCCGGCGCGATACCAGGATCGACAATCGGGTCTCCATCGTTCGGGGAACTGCCGAGCAGGCTGTCGTCGCCTCCCGGTCGGGGCAGCGCCGGGTCGCCGGCCGCCGCTGCCCTTTGAATAGGCGCAAGCCATGCCCCTAGCCAAACGAGGAATACTTCGCATAGACATGAGATAATGTTGGCCATTGGGAGGGCGCCGGATGGACATTTCCCAGATGCCGCTGAACGCCCTGCGGGCCTTCGAGGCGTCCGCCCGGCTGGGCAGCTTCACCCGCGCAGGGCTGGAGCTGCGGGTGACCCAGACCGCCATCAGCCACCAGGTGAAGGGGCTGGAGGAGACGCTGGGCGTCACCCTGTTCGAGCGCCTGCCGCGCGGCCTGGCCCTGACCGATGAGGGCATCGCCCTGGTGCCGGTGCTGACCGACGCGTTCCGCCGCATGAGCGCCACGCTGAGCCAGCTGGAGGAAGGCAATTTCCAGGAGATCCTGACCGTCGGCGTGGTCGCCACCTTCGCCACCGGCTGGCTGCTGCGGCGGCTGGACGGCTTCCGGCGGCAGAACCCGTCGGTCGATCTGCGGATCAAGACCAACAACAACCGCGCCGACATGCTGGTCGACGGGCTGGACTGGTTCATCCGCTTCGGCGACGGCGCCTGGCACGGCACCGAGGCGCAGCCGCTGATGGGCGCGCCGCTTTCGCCGGTCTGCGCCCCGGCGCTGCGCGAGCGCCTGCGCCGGCCGGCCGACCTGGTGCACGAGCAGCTGCTGCGGTCATACCGGATCGACGAATGGAGCCTGTGGTTCCGCGCCGCCGGCATCGAGGCGCCGAAGCTGCGCGGCTGGATGTTCGATTCGTCGCTGACGCTGGTGGAGGCGGCGGCGCAGGGGGCCGGGGTGGCGCTGGTCCCGGTCGCCATGTTCGCCGACCCGATCGCGGCCGGCCGGGTGGTGCAGCCCTTCGCCATCGAGGTGCCGGCCGGCACCTATTGGCTGACCCGCCTGAAGTCCCGCACCGAGACCTCGTCGATGCAGGCCTTCCGCCGCTGGCTCCTGGCCGAGATCGGCGGGGCGTGAGCCCCGCCGTCCCGGTGCCGCCTCACCCCGCCGCGGCGGCGACCTTCGCCTCGCGGCGGCGGCGGTGCAGGATCGGCTCGGTGTAGCCGTTCGGCTGGTCCAGGCCCAGCAGCACCAGGTCCAGCGCCGCCTGGAAGGCGATGCTGCCATCGAAGTCCGGCGCCATCGGGCGGTAGGCCGGATCGCCGGCATTCTGGCCGTCGACCACCGCCGCCATGCGTCGCATCGTCTCCCGCACCTGCGCCTCGGTGCACAGCCCGTGCTTCAGCCAGTTGGCGATGTGCTGGGACGAGATGCGCAGCGTGGCGCGGTCCTCCATCAGCCCGACATCGTTGATGTCCGGCACTTTGGAGCAGCCGACGCCCTGGTCGATCCAGCGCACGACATAGCCGAGGATGCCCTGGGCGTTGTTGTCCAGATCGCGCTGGATCTCCTCGGCCGACAGGTTGCGGCCGCCCAGCAGCGGCGGGGTCAGGATCGCGTCGAGCCTGGCCTTCGGGCGGGAGCGCAGCTCCTCCTGCCGCGCCGCCACGTCGACCATGTGGTAATGCGTGGCGTGCAGCACCGCCGCGGTCGGCGACGGCACCCAGGCGGTGCTGGCCCCGGCGCGGGGATGGCCAATCTTGGCCTTCAGCATCTCGGCCATGGCGTCGGGCTTGGCCCACATGCCCTTGCCGATCTGCGCCCGGCCCTTCAGCCCGGCGGCCAGGCCCTGGTCGACATTGTTGTCCTCATAGGCGGCCAGCCACACGGCGTCCTTGATGTCGCCCTTCGGCAGCACCGGCCCGGCCAGCATGCTGGTGTGGATCTCATCGCCTGTCCGGTCCAGGAAGCCGGTGTTGATGAACACCAGCCGGTGCCGCACCGCGCGCATGCACGCCTTCAGGTTGACCGTGGTCCGCCGCTCCTCGTCCATCACGCCGACCTTCAGCGTGTGGCGCGGCAGGCCCAGCGCGTCCTCGACCCGGCCGAACAGCGCGTCGGTCAGCGCCGCCTCGTCCGGCCCGTGCATCTTCGGCTTGACGATGTAGACGCTGCCGGCGCGACTGTTGCGCGGCCCCGCCGTCTTCTTCAGGTCGTGGATGGCGCAGAGCGAGGTGACCAGGGCGTCGAGAAAGCCTTCCGGCACCTCGTTTCCGTCGGGGTCCAGCACCGCGTCGGTGGTCATCAGGTGGCCGACATTGCGCACCAGCATCAGGCTGCGGCCGGGCAGCGTCAGCGCGCCGCCGCCGACCGCCGTGTAGGTCCGGTCATCCGAAAGACGGCGGGTCATGGTCTTGCCGCCCTTGACGAAGGTCTCGGCCAGGTCGCCCTTCATCAGCCCCAGCCAATTGCGGTAGACCGCGACCTTGTCCTCGGCATCCACCGCCGCAACCGAATCCTCGCAGTCCTGGATGGTGGTGACCGCCGCCTCCAGCACCACGTCCTTGACGCCCGACGGGTTGTCGGCGCCGATCGGGTGCGACCGGTCGATCTGCAGCTCGATATGCAGATTGTGGTGGCAGAACAGCAGGGTGCGCCGGTCGTCGTCGCCGGCGAATCCGGCGAATTGCTCCGGACAGGCGAGGGCGGTGGTCGCGCCGTCGGCCAGCACGATGTCCAGCCCTGCCGTCGTCCCGGCCGTCAGGCGGTACTCCCTGACCCCGGCATGGCTGCCGGCGGCCAGCGGGATCGCGGTGTCGAGGAACTTCGCCGCCTCGGCGATCACCGCCTGGCCGCGCTTGCGGTTGAAGCCGGCGCCGGGCGCCAAGTCGCCGGCCTGCGGGATGGCGTCGGTGCCGTACAGCGCGTCGTACAGGCTGCCCCAGCGGGCATTGGCGGCGTTCAGGGCGAAGCGGCCGTTCATCACCGGCACCACCAGCTGCGGCCCGGCGATGACGGCGATCTCCGGGTCGACATTGGCGGTGTCGATGGCGAAGTCCGGCCCCTCCTCGCGCAGATAGCCGATGCCGGTCAGGAAGGCGCGGTATTCGGCCGGGTCCAGCGGCCGGCCCCGCCGCTCCTGGTGCCAGGCGTCGATCTGCTGCTGCAGCCGGTCGCGCTCCGCCAGCAGCGCCCGGTTGACCGGGCCCAGCTCCGCCACGATCGCGGCGAAGCGCTGCCAAAAGGCGTCGGGGTCGACGCCGGTGCCGGGGGCGATCTCGGTCTCGACCAGATCCGCCAGGGACGAGGCCACCCTTAAGGTGTGCCGGGAAACATAGGAGGTCATATGCAGCGCCGTGGTTGAAGGGCCATGATCATCCGGCTAGTGGAACGGCCGCGGGCGGTCCAGCGCGCCGCGGGAAGTTTCCCGCGATGCGGAAACCGGCCGATGCTATGAAAAGTGTACAGCCATCGGCGCGGCAGCGTCCCGCCTCAGGTCGGAACGGGTGAATGCGAGAGAGGCGATCGACGCCGGCCAAGGCGGAGGGCACACCCAGATCGGGCAGCGTACAGTCGGTGGAGCGGGCGCTGTCGCTGCTCGAGGCGCTGGGCGAGGATGAGGAGGGCACGCGGCTGACCGATCTGGCGCAGCGCACCGGCCTGTCGCCCTCGACCGTGCACCGCCTGCTGACGACGCTGGAGCAGCGGCGCTTCGTGCAGTTCGACCCGTCGGACGGGATGTGGCATATGGGCCGGCAGGCCTTCGCCGTCGGCTCGGCCTTCGTGCGGCAGCGCAACTTCGTCGCCCCCACCCTGCCCTTCCTGCGCCGGCTGCGCGACCAGACGCGGGAGACCGCCAATCTCGGCGTGGTCGACGACGGCGAGGTGGTGTGCCTGACCCAGGTCGAGAGCCGGGAGATCATGCGCGCCATCACCCGGGTCGGCGGCCGGGCGCCGATGGCCTCCTCCGGCATGGGCAAGGCGATCCTGTCGACCTATTCCGAAGCCGATGTCGCGGCGGTGGTGGCCCGGCACGGCCTGCCGAAGCTGACGCCGCGGTCGTTGACCAGCGCCGCCGCCCTGGCGGACGAGCTGGTGCGGGTGCGCATGTGCGGCTATGCGGTCGACGACGAGGAGTTCGTCACCGGGCTGCGCTGCGTGGCGGCGGTGGTGCATGACGCGCAGGGCGAGGCGCTGTGCGCGATCTCGGTCTCCGGCCTCGCCACCCGCCTGACGCCCGACCGGGCGGCGGTGCTGGGGCCGCTGCTGCGCGACACCGCGCGGGAGCTGACGCGCACCCTGGGTGGGCGCGCGCCAGACCCGGCGGGATAGTCCTCTCAGACGGCCTTCAGGTTCTCGGCCGACGACTTGTTGCGGCGCGGGTCCATCTGCTCCTCATAGGAGATCTTCTGGCCCTCGTTGAGGCCGCGAAGGCCGGCGCGCTCGACCGCGGAGATGTGGACGAAGACGTCCGGGCCGCCGTTCTCCGGCTGGATGAACCCGAAGCCCTTGGTGCTGTTGAACCATTTCACGGTGCCGATCGGCATCGCCTGCCTCCCAGGAAAGATGGCGCCGCGCAACAGCGCGCGGCGCGTCAGTCGGTCGCCGGGAAGGCTGCGTCCAGGACCGCGATTGCGGCCGGCCGGCCATCCGAACCGGAGTGACCACGCTATGATGGAGCCGGTTTCGTCCCAATGGCAAGACCAACGGCACTTGATTCACCCGATATCGCGGCCGGCAGGCGAGAAGGGGAGGACTTTCCCCTTGCCCCAATCAATATTGAATAATACGTATCTCAATCAATACTGGTTTCGTTGATATTTGACGATCTTCGTCGATTTTGTGAAGTTCTTCATCTCAATGCACGATTGGCTGAAGATCGGGAGAATGTGAATGGCGACCATCAACGGCACCGCTGGAGATGACGGCCTGGCGGGTACGGCGGGCGACGACCTCATCAATGGCGGGCGGGGCAACGACAGTCTGGACGACGGCGATTCACCGGAGGGCGGTCCCGGCGGCAACGATATCCTGAATGGCGGCTTCGGCGAGGACTGGCTGATCAGCACTCTGGGGAACGACACGTTGACCGGAGGCGCCGGCCACGACGTGTTCAGCATCCGCATGGGCTCGGGGGACGCGCGGACCGTGCATGTCACCGATTTCGATCCCGCCACCGATGTCCTGCAGTTCAACTACAACCGTTACGACGGCACCCTGGTGACGACCGCGACGGATCAGGGGGTGCTGTTCCAGTACGACCGGGACGGCGACGGCCGGTTCGACGTCTCGGTTGCCGTGGACACGGCGGAGCCGGTCGCGATGGTGGACGGACACCCGGATCTGAGCGACTGGCAGATCTGGGGGACCGGTCCCTGAACCGCTCGTCTCCAGCCTCGGCCCGTGGCCGGGACGCCGGCGGAATTGGCGGCGTCCTCAGCCCGGTTGGCTGCCGGGTCTCTCCAACAGGCCGCCGATCGAGCTCCGCAGCCGGCCCAGGAAGCGCTCGACGACGGTGACGGACGGCCCGGCGATCTCGACATTGATCCGGCGCTTGTCGGCAGGGTCGGTGCTCTTGCGCAGATAGCTCCGCTTCGCCAGCTCGTCGATCCGGCGGACGGTGGTGGAATAGGGCGCGTCGATCAGGCCGCACAGCTCGCTGACCGACACGCCGCCCCGCCCCGCCAGCCGGCTGCGGTGCAGATACATCAGGATCTGGACATATTCGACGCTGACGAACTCGTCGCCCAGCGCGCCGGCGAGCGATTTGATGATGTCGAGCGAGGCGTCGACCAGGGCAACGGGGTTGTCGGTCATGGCAGCACGTCCATGGCTGGCGGTGGCGGTCTCAGCCGGGCCTTCCTGGTGCAGGCTCAGCATCTCGGCATGCTGGGCCACGATCTCCTGGCTGAGGTCGGCCATCCGGTCGAGGGTGGAATCGAGCCGCCCCATGCGGCGGCGGAAGCCGGCCAGGAAGGCGATGTTGCGCCGGATCAGCATCCGGATCGCCGCCTCCCCGAGACCGTGGTCATAGGCGCTGTGGCCCACCAGGTCGAAGGCCAGATCGCTGGCGCCGAACAGGGCACGGTCGCCGATGACGAGCAGCCTGCGTGCGCCGCCGCGCAGCGTGCCGAGGACGCGGCGGGCGAAGGCGACATCCACCGGGCCGGGCAGCGAGCTGAGATAGACCAGGACCAGGTCCGGTTCGAGCGAGCGGATCTGGGGCATGTAGTCGCCGGCGATGGGCAGCTCGAACAGGTCCGCCAGCGGGCGGTTCTCGCCGCGCACGAGGTCGAGATCCTGCGGCCGCGCGCCGTACAGCACCGCCAGGGTCAGCTTGCCCCGCATCGCCGTGCCGGGGCCGATGTCCTGATGGTCGCCCATGGAGCCTCCGTTGCTTCGCTGCGATCAGAAGGTCGCGGTGACGACGACGAGATCGGTGTAGATGCCGGCGGCGGGCGCCACGGCCAGCGGGGTGGCGAGCTGGGCGCAGACCTGGTGGTTGTTGATCAGGTTCACCGTGTTTCCGGTGCCGGCCAGCGGCGACGCCGTGGTCCAGGCGGTGTTGCAGCCGGGCTGGAATAGCGCATAGGCCAGGTAGTCCGCGCCATTCCGCATCCGCCGGGTGCCGCCGCTGACATTCTGGCCGTCGCCGATGGTGATGCTGTAGGGCGTCTGGTAGGTGCAGCGGATGCCGACATTGCCGAACTGCCGCACGCCGGTGGCGCTGGCCTGCGCCGCCGCGACCGCCCCCCAGGACCCGAAATCGACGTCCTGGAAATTCTCGAACTGGCAGTTCTTGGGCACGATCGAGGTGACGGTGAAGGACGTGACCATGGTGCCGGTCGTGCTCGGCAGGCCGGCCTCGCAGCTGGCGCTGCCGGGGTTGACGAGATATTGGCTGACCAGCTGATAGGTGTCGGTATAGGTGCCCGGCCGGACCCGGTCCTGCTGCTGTCGGTCGAGATAGGTCAGATTCAGGCTGGTGGTGTTGTCCCAGTAGGTTCCGGTCCCGCCGCCTCGGATGTACAGGAGGATGCCACCCGTCGAGCGGCTGCCGCCGCCGTCCCGGGCGAAGCGGCGGTTGAATTCGTCGGTCATCTCCCAGGCCAGGCGCGAATCGGTGTCCCTGGTCTGGTAATAGACATAGTCGCTCGGGCCGACCTGATTGCCGACGGCGCGGATATAGGAGCAGATCCGGAAGCCCGAGACCGGGCGGGGCGACGAGCAGATGTACTGGACCGTGCCCGAGGCCTTGGCCCCCGCATTCGGCACGATGTCGACCGTGGTGGTGCCGAGATTCGAAATGCTGTTGATCCTGCAGGTCTGGGCCTGCGCGCCGGCCGGCGCGAACAGCAGCGCCGCGGCCGCGGCGAACGGGACGAGGAGGATCAGGCGGGGCAGCGTGGTCATGAGATCGCTCGCGATGTCCGTCGGCTAGTAGTTGACCGTGATGACGACGGTGTCGGCATAGCTTCCGGCGGAGGGGGTGGGCTGCGCCGGAACGCGGCCGTAGACGAAGAGGTTCGGGGCGTTCCCGGTCCCGGTGCCGCCGACGGTGGCGCCGGTGACGCCGTCGCCCCACACATTGGTGCGGCCGGCATTGGTGTAGAGCTGGTAGAGGATCGTCTCGGACCCCAGCTTCATGCGCCGGTTGGCGATGGTGGCGCCCGGCCCGGTGCCGGCGCCGAGTGCGATCGAGTACGGCGTGCCCGGGGTGCAGCGCATGTCGATCGGCGCCTGGGCGTCGACGGCGGTGCCCAGCAGGCCGTGCGATCCGAAATCGAGGACGTTGGATCCCCCGACCAGGCATTTGGCGTTGACCTGGGCGGTGACGGTGAACGGAAAGCCCGGCGTGTTGTTCGCCCCGCCGGCGCAGTTCGCCAGGTAGCTGTAATACATGATCGTGTGGTTGCCGCCGAAGCTCGACGAATAGGTGCCGAGCGGCGTGGTCGGCTGGCCGCCGAAGACGCGGCCATACATGGTGAAGGTCTTCGAGCCGGTGCCGCCCCCGCCGAGCTGGATGGTGTCGATCAGCGGGCCGCGGGGGTTCTGGCCCGGGAACACGGCGCTGCCCCAGATGTTGGTGCGGCCCGGATCGGTGTAGAGGTCGAAGGACAGGGTGTTCGTCCCGCTGCGGAGATAGCGCGGGGTCAGGCTGGAGGAGGAGCCGCCGCTGCCGTCGCCGATATGCAGGCAGACCCAGACGGTCCGGCCGGCCCCGCCGCGGCAGTCGACCCTGACCTGGGAGGTCTGGTCCTGCGAGGTGGTCGACAGCGTGTCGATGACGCCGAAGGTGAGATTGCTGGGGGTGGCCGAGCAGCTTTGGGCCTGGGCCTCGCCAGGCCCGAGGAGCTGAGCCAGGGCCGCGAGCGGGGCGAGAGCGAGGAGGCGGAGCAGCGGGCTCATCGTTCAATAGGCGACGGTGAAGCGGAGTGGGCCGCGGTCGCCGACGGCATGCCCCGCCGCCGGCGCGGTGACGCGCCCGTACAGGGGCACGGTGACCGGGGCGCCGGTGCCGCTGCCCGCGACGGTATCGATGCCGGCCCGACCGCCCCAGACGCTCCGGCGTTCGGGGTCGCTGTACAGCCGGTAGGGCATGGCGGGCGCGCCGCTTCCGGCATCGAGCGCGAGGAGGTAGGGCAGGCCCTTGGTGCAGTCGATGTCGACGCTGCCGGTCCCTTCCAGCATCCGGCCATCGACCGCCCGGCCGCCGGGCGCGGGGGCCGGGAAGGTCAGGGCCGCGCCCCGGTCGACGCTGCAGGCGGTCTCGATCGTGATCGTGATGTGCAGCGTCGACGCGCCACCGGTCCGCGGCCCGGCGGTGCCCGGCGTGTTGTCGCCGGGCAGCGAGCCGAGACCGACGGTCGGCCCGGGGTTCCCCGCCACGGCCTCCTGGGCCAGGGCCGGCGGCGACCAGGCCCAACTGGCCACGAGGACCAGGGCGATGGCGGTGCCGGCCAGGGCGACGAGATGCGAGGAGCGCATGGGATCCTCCTTCTCAGCGGCAGGGGACGGGCCCGATCTCGGGCTGGGCGCCCGGGACCGGCTGGTAATCGAAGCCGGCGCGGCAGGTGCCGGCAGCCTCGGGCAGGATGACGGTGACCCCGTTCCGGCCGGACAGCCCGGTCAGGTAGGTGCGGCCGTCATAGCCGGTGACGGTGGCCTGATCGGTGCCGTCGAGCTGGACCACCGCACCGACCGGCAGCGGCTTGCCGTCCGGCCCGGTCAGGCTGACCACGGCGGCATCGACCTTCTTCACCCCGAAATCGACCACCGCGCCGGAGCGGTCGGCCGGCACCACCACGGTCTGGGTCGAGTCCGGTTGCAGGTCGAGCGCCAGGTTGGCCGGATCGATCGAGATCGTGTTGTTCTGGTACGACTGCAGGTACGGCACGAAGGCGCGGCCGCCGGAGTTGGTGGTGGCGACCCGGCGGTTGTTGAGCGAGACCTCGACATTCGGGCCGCCGGCCTTGACCACGGCGAAGGCGTCGTCGACCCGGTTGGCCAGGAACACGCCGCCGCCGGCGGCGACGATCGAGCCCTCGACGGTGCCGGTGACGCGGCCCATGTCGCCCGACTGCTCGAGCGAGCCTTGGAGATAGGCGACCGCGGTGCGGTAGTTGACCGAGGCGGACCGGTTGCCGGTGCCGTCGACCGTCTCCTGGTCGCGGACGGCCCAGCCAAGCGAGCCCTCCTCGAGCCGGGCGGACTTGGTCAGGCTGGTGTCGAAGCTGGTGCGGTTGCCGGTGCGCGAGATATTGGCCGAGGCCGTCATGTCGCCGCCCAGCGGGATGGTGACGCCGGCGAAGACGCCGTAGTTGCTGCGGTCGTCGAAGTCGCCGTAGCCGGTGACGTAGACCGAGACGTCATCGAAGATGGTGCGCGACCAGGAGGCGGTCAGGATCGAGCTGTCGCCGTCCCGGCCGGCGCCGCGGATGCGGGAGAAGCCGAGGCTGAGCGACGAGGGGTCGAAGCCGAGCGGGAAGGACACGCCGGTGCGCAGGATCTCGCGGGCGCGGGAGGAGACCGGGGCGTCGTTGCCGTGGCGGCGGTCGACCACCAGGCCGACATCGTTGTAGTCGCCGAGCATGCGGTCGGCGCCGGCGTAGAAGGAGTAGCCGTTGCGCGAGACCTGGTAGAAGGCGGAGACCTTGCCGCCGGTCTCGTCGCCGTCCTTGGCGCCGTACTGGCTGGCGGCGGCGGCGGCGTTGATGGCGCCGTAGGGGCCGAGGCTGGTGACGATTCCGGCGCCGCCGTTGAACAGGCCGCGGGTGGCCTCGAAATGGCCCTCCAGCGTGACCCAGTCGGTCAGGCCGTAGCGGATGCTGGCCGAGCCGGCCAGGCTGCGGTCGTACCGGAACGACGTGTCGCCGTAGCCGAGGCGGACGAAGCCGAGCTCGACCGAGAAATCGAAGAAGTCCTCGCGCAGCATGTCGGGCGCGAAGAAATAGGAGCGCTGGGTGACGATCTCGCGGCCGAGCGCATCCTTCATGACGATGCGGGCGTCGCCGCCGCCGCCGAGGAAGGGCAGGCCGGTGAAGTCGAACGGCCCGGCCGGGACCTCGCCGGAGAACACCCGGATGTTGTTGAGGTAGAGGTCGAGGGTGGACGGCACCGAGGCGGTGCCGGCCAGGTTCGGCACCGGGGTGGTGACCAGGTCCGGGCGGATGTCGAAGTTGCGTTTGAACTGCAGGCCGCCGAAGCGGTAGGACGAGGTCCAGGACAGCGAGCCCGAGATGCTGTCGCCGGCCTGGTAGACCAGCAGGTTCTCCGGGTCGGTGTAGCGCCAGGCGCTGTCGAGGCGGATGAAGCCGTTGCTCTCGTCGTCGAAATTGTCGAAGTCGTTGACCCGGGCCAGCGCCGTGGTCGAGACGATGCCGAGCGGGCTCAGCAGCCGGGCGTCGAAGCTGCCGCTGAGGGTGTTGGTGGTGCTGCCGCCGCTGCTCCAGTCGTACTGGGACGTGCCGTACAGCGTGTAGTTCATCAGGAAGCCGAGATCCGAGCGCACGGCGGAGAGATCCACCGGCCGCGACCCGGCGCCGACATCGACGCTGGTCGGCACGCGGGCGTCGTCCGGCGCCGTGAAGACGACCGTCTGCTTCGGCTCGTCATAGCGCCAGGTGACGCCGGCCAGGCTGTCGAGCGGGACCAGGCCGTCATTGTTCACCGCGCCGATGCCGGGCTTGATGCCGGCGGTCGACAGGTCGCCCGGCGTGGCGGCGAGCCTGCCGTCGGGCAGGCGCCTGAAGGTGGCCAGCGTGCCGCTCGAGCGGTCGTTGACGATGACGCCGAGCAGCAGGTCCTGGCTCGCATCCGGCCCGCCGGGCGGCAGCGCATCCGGCGGCGGCACGTCCTGGGCAAGCGCCGGCGTCGCGGTGCCGGCGACGCCGAGGGCGATGAGCAGGCACCAGGAGGCGACGCGCGGCCCGGCTTGTAGACTAGCGGCCGGCGACCGTCGCCGTCTGGTTGACTGCATAATCGTCCCCCTTGGCGGTAATGCTGACGCTGCTGCCCGGCTGGATGCGCTGGGCCCCGGCGCTGGCGGTCCAGCGCTTGGTGCTGCCCGGCAGCACATAGCCGTTCAGCCCCTCCCCGAAGGAGACGCGGCCGGCGGGCGACGCGACCGTCAGGTTGGCGATCTTGGCGTGGCGGTCGCCGGTGTTGGTGGCCTCGACCACCAGGCTGCCGCCTTCGCGCCGGACGTCCCAGCGCAGCTCGGCGCCGGCGGCGCGGTCGGCGAAGAACACCGGGATCGAGTAGCGGACGACGAGATTCACGGAATCCGCGGGGCGGCGGACATTGACTTCGGGCAGCTCGTCGATCAGCAGGCGATAGGTCTGCTCGCCGCTGGCGACGGGGGCCGCGGTGCGGGCGACGCGGATGGTGTAGGTGGTGCCCGGCTGCAGCGAGGCGGCCGGCGGGCTGGCGACCACGTCGGTGGCCGGGGCCAGCTGGTCGTCGCCGCCGCTCTGCGTCCATTTGAAGACGCGGACCTGGACGTTGACCGGCCGGTCGCCGTTGTTGCGAAGATTGACGGCGGACGCCTGGGCCGGCGCGGTCAGATCGACGGAGACGGGCGACACCTGGAGGGATGCCGCCCGGCCGTCGGTTGCAAAGACCAGCCCAGGGACCACCGCGAGAAGCGCGAGAAGGCGGCGCATCAGGGGTGTCCTCGGGTTGGCGGTCAGTAGGTGACGGTGTCGTTGTAGACGCCGGCCGTCGGGGTGTTCTGCGGCGGGACGCGGCCGAACACCTGGGTGCTCTGGACGGTGCCGTCGGCGGTCTTCGACACGGTGTTGCCGCCGGCGCCGGTGGTGTTGCCCCAGACGGTGGTCCGGGCCGAGTCCTGGTACAGCTGGTAGGACACGAACTCGGTGCCGTTCTTCATCCGGCGGGTGGTGACGTCGCCGGGCGTGGACGGGTTCAGGCCGGCGTTGAGGCCGATCTGGTAGGCGGTGCCGTTGGTGCACTGGACCTGGATCGAGCCGGTGCCGCTGGTCGCGGTCTGGCCGTCCACATTGGCGTTCAGCACGCCGTGGCTGCCGAAGTCGAGCACGGCATCGCCGGCGCCCGTGCCGCCGCTGCCGGCATTGACCTGGCATTCCTTGGTGATGGTGATCTTGACCTGCAGGTTGCCGGTCGCGGTGGCGGCGTCCGCCACGGTCGAGAACCCAGCCACGGCCAGCGCCGCCGCAGCCAGGATCGGGGTAACAGCCTTCATCGTCCTCTCCAAAAACCATGTTATGACGCCGGGCTTCTCAATTGCCCGGTTCAGCCCGCACCCCCCTTCCCTGGCCATCGCGGCCTGCAGGCGAGTCGTGCGCTCTGACGCGTTTGCCAACGGCGGCCCCAGTCCCCCGGGAGCCGCGTTCAAACTTATTTGTATCAAATTTTAGATAATTTGAATTCACATCTGCAACAGCAATCTTTCCCAAATTTGGGAAGATCTGGCTCTCGGCTTGAAACCCACAGGGAATCAAGGAGATATGGCGCGACAATCCCTGGACGCCGGGTCGCCCCTGACTAGGATGCCAGGGGCGGACGGAAAACCAGGGCCTGGCTCGGACGCGGCAAGGGGGGAGCGGGATGCAGGGGCAGATCGGGGTCTGGCTGGATTGGGTCGGCGTCGCCGTCTTCGCGCTGACCGGCGCCCTGGTCGCGGCGCGCCGCCAGGCCGACCCGGTCGGCTTCATCATCCTGGCCACCGCCACCGGCATCGGCGGCGGCACGCTGCGCGACCTGCTGCTCGGCATCGGGCCGGTGTTCTGGATCGCCGATCCGGTCGACCTGGTGATCTGCGTCGCCGTGGCCCTGGCCGTGTTCTTCGGCCATCCGACATTCGCCGGCCAGGGCCGGCGGCGGCGGGTGATCGTCTGGGCCGACGCGGTCGGCATGGCGCTGTTCGCGGTGACCGGGGCCGGGCGGGCGATGGATGCCGGGGCGCCGGCGGTCTCGGCCATCGTGTGCGGCGCCATGACCGCGACCTTCGGCGGCATCATCCGCGACGTCATCATCGGCCAGGTGACGCTGATCGTCAGCGGCGAGATCTACGTCACCGCCGCGGTGCTGGGGGCCACGGTCTATGTGACGGTGCGGATGGTCACCGGCGACGCGCTGCTGGCCGCCTGCCTCGGCGCCGCGGCCGCCTTCGGCCTGCGGGCGATGGCGCTCGGTCTCGGCTGGTCGCTGCCGCGATTCCCGCCCTCGCCGCCCGACACGCCGGCCGGCTGACCGCCCGGAACCGGCCCTTCGCCATTGCCATTCTCCAGGAATGGCAACCGAGACGCTGCAAGACCTGGCGGCCGAGGCACGCGGCTGCACCCGCTGCCCGCTGTACAAGCCCGCGACGCAGACGGTGTTCGGCGAAGGCCCGGCCGGCGCCGCCGTCGTCTTCGTCGGCGAGCAGCCGGGTGACCAGGAGGACCGGCAGGGCCGGCCCTTCGTCGGCCCGGCCGGCCGGATCTTCGACCAGGCGTTGGCCGAGGCCGGCATCCCGCGCGACCGGGCCTACATCACCAACGCGGTCAAGCACTTCAAGTTCACGCCGCGCGGCAAGCGCCGCCTGCATAAGCGGCCGAATGCCTTCGAGATCGACCGCTGCAAAATGGTGGCTCGACCGCGAGCTGGCCCTGATCCGGCCGCGCCTGACCGTGGCCCTGGGCGCCACCGCGGCGCGGGCGCTGGCGGGCGGCCGCTCGCGATC
>NZ_JANX01000032.1 GCF_000767795.1 Inquilinus limosus MP06
GAGGCCAATGTCATGAGGCAGAAGAAGTCGGCATTCCTGCTCGCCGCCGCGCTGCTGGCGGCGTCGAGCGCCACGGCCCTCGCTCAGTCCGTCCTGACGATGCATATCGAGGAGGAGACCAACTGGGTGCGGAACTTCAACCCGTTCAACCGCACCTCGTACCGCCAGAGCACGATGGATTTCATCTACGAGCCGCTGGTGATCTTCAACCGGATGCAGAACAACAAGGTGTATTATCGCCTGGCCACGGCGATGAAGCTGGCCGACGACCTGAAGTCGGTGACCTTCGACCTGCGCGACAACGTGCAATGGTCGGACGGCCAGCCCTTCACCGCCGACGACGTGCTGTTCAGCTTTGAGCTGATGAAGAAATTCCCGGCCCTGGACTTCAACAGCATCTGGCAGGTGATCGACGGCGTCGAGAAATCGGGCCCGACCCAGGTGAAGTTCACCTTCAAGGAGCCGACGGCGCTGGGGCCGGAGAAGATCGCCGAGATGCCGATCATCGCCCAGCATGCCTGGAAGGACGTGGCCGACCCTGTCACCTACCTGAACGAGAAGCCGATCGGCACCGGGCCGATGACCGAGGTCACCCGCTTCACCCCCCAGGTCTATGAGCAGTGCCGCAACCCGCATTACTGGGACGCCGCGTCGCTGAAGGTGGATTGCCTGCGCTTCCCGCAGATCGCCAGCAACGACCAAGCGCTGACCGCAGCGAACAGCGGCGAGCTGGACTGGTTCGCCTCCTTCCTGCCGGACATCGACAAGACCTATGTCGCCGCCGACAAGGACCATCACGGCTACTGGTTCCCGCCGGGCAGCCTGGTCGCGGTGGTGATGAACCTCGAGAGCCCGAACCCGGTCCACCGCAAGGCCTTCGACAATGTCGACTTCCGCCGCGCCGTCAGCATGGCGATGGACCGCGATGCCATGGTCAACGTCGCCGGTTACGGCTACCCGACCCTGAACGACGACCCCGGCACCTTCGGCAAGCGGTTCGAGAGCTGGGCCGACCCTAAGGTCAAGGAGCAGTACGGCAAATACACGCAGTACGACCTCGACGCCGCCAAGGCCCTGCTGGACCAGGCCGGCTTCAAGGACAAGGACGGCGACGGCTTCCGCGACACGCCGGACGGCGAGAAGCTGTCCTTCGACCTGATCGTGCCGAATGGCTGGACCGACTGGATCAGCACCTCGCAGATCGCGATCGAGGGCCTCAACCAGATCGGCATCGACGTCAAGCTGGCGACGCCGGACGGCGCGGCCTGGCGCCAGAGCCTGCTGGACGGCAGTTTCGACATGGCCCTGAACTCCTGGTATGTCGGCGCCACGCCCTACTACCAGATGGACGACGCCTTCCATTCCCGGAACAAGGGCAAGACCCGGTTCTCGGCGCAGCGCTTCTTCGACCCGAAGCTGGACCAGCTGCTGGACGCCTATACGCAGACCACCGACGACGCCAAGCGCAAGGACCTGCTGGACCAGGCGCAGACGCTGCTGGCGGAGAAGATGCCGGTGGTGCCGGTCTACAACAACCCGATCTGGTACGAATACAACTCGAAGCGGTTCACCGGCTGGGCCACCGCCGACAACCCCTTCGTCAGCCCGCAGAACTATGACCCCAACCACGAGCGGCTGCTGCACCTGCTGGCGCTGAAGCCGGTGCAGTAGTCGAGGTCCCATCCCCTCTTCTGTCATTGCCGGACTTGATCCGGCAATCCAGAGGGTGTCGACGCTCTCTGGATGCCCGGGTCAAGCCCGGGCATGACAGATGGGGGATTGCGGACCACCATCCGTCCACAGACCGCCCACCAGCCGGATGACCTGACCACATGGCCTTCGTCGCCCGACGACTGATCTTCTACATGGTCGCCTTCCTGGTGGCCGCCAGCATCAACTTCCTGATCCCGCGGCTGATGCCGGGCGACCCGATCGACATCATGTTCTCGCAGTCCGGCACCCGGCTGTCGGTGGAGAACCTGGCGGCGCTGAAGGCCACCTTCGGCTTCGTCGACGGGCCGCTGTGGCAGCAGTATCTGTCCTATCTCGGCAGCATCTTCTCCGGCGACCTCGGCATGTCGGTGAAGTACTTCCCGACGCCCGTCTCCGACGTGCTGGGCCGCGCCCTGGTCTGGACCCTGGTGCTGATGGGCGGGGCCACGCTGCTCAGCTTCGCGCTCGGCACCCTGCTCGGCATCGTCGCCGCCTGGCGCCGCGGCAGCCGCTTCGACGTGACGGTCTCCACCACCGCCATCGTCTCCACCGCGACCCCGGCGGTGGTGGTGTCGTTGTTCGGGCTGTTCGTCTTCGGCTTCACCCTGCAGTGGTTCCCCACCGGCTATGCCGCCGACACCTCGATCGACCCCGCCTTCTCGGCCGAGTACATCCTCAGCGTCGCCTATCACGCGATCCTGCCGATCGTGACGCTGTCGGTGGTGCTGACCGGGGACTTCCTGGTCACCATGCGCAACAACATGATCAACCTGCTGGGCGAGGACTACATCACCATGGGCCGGGCCAAGGGCCTGGCCGACCGGCGGGTGATGCTGATGTACGGCGCCCGAAACGCGCTTCTGCCCGGCGTCACCAGCCTGGCCATCGCCATCGGCAAGATCCTGGGCGGGTCGCTGGTGACCGAGGTGGTGTTCAACTATCCGGGGCTGGGCAACACCCTCTACAAGGCGATCCTGGGGCGCGACTATCCGGTGATCCAGGGCCAGCTGCTGATCATGACCCTGGCCATGCTGGCGGCGAACTTCCTGGCCGACATCGCCTATGCCTGGCTCGACCCCCGGCTGCGCAGGAGCTGAACCATGCGGATGATCCTGGCCGCCCTGTCCAACCGCAAGGCCGCGATCGGCCTGTTCATCGTCGCCGCCCTGGTGGTGATGGCGCTGATCGCGCCGCTCCTGACCGACTACAACCCGTCGCGCCGGGTCGGCCGCCCGCATGAGGAGCCGTCGGCCACCCACGTTCTCGGCACCACCCGCAACGGCTACGACGTCTTCGCCCAGCTGGTTTACGGCGCCCGCACCTCGCTGGCCGTCGGCTTCGGTGCCGGGCTGCTGATCACCGTGATCGGCACCGCGGTCGGGATCGCAGCGGGATATCTCGGCGGCAAGGTCGACGAGGCGCTGAACTTCGCCACCAATGTGGTGCTGGTCATACCAAATTTGCCCTTGCTGCTGGTGCTGGCCGCCTTCATCGGCCAGGCCAGCCCGCTGGTCATCGCCCTGATCATCGGCGCCACGTCCTGGGCCTGGGGCGCGCGGGTGACCCGGGCCCAGACCTTCGCGTTGCGGGAAAAGGAATTCGTCCGCTCGGCGGAGATGATCGGCGAGCCGCGCTGGCGCATCATGCTGTTCGAGCTGCTGCCGAACCTGGTGTCGATCGTCGGCATCAACTTCATCGGCAGCGTGATCTATTCCGTGATCACGGAGGCGACGCTGGAGTTCCTCGGCCTGGGCGACCCGCAGACCATCTCCTGGGGCATCATGCTGTTCAACGCGCAGAACGCCTCGGCCATGGCGGTCGGGGCGTGGTGGGAGCTGCTGGCCCCCTGCGCCGTGCTGGCCCTGCTGGGCGCCGGGTTGTCGCTCTTGAACTTCGCCATCGACGAGGTCGCCAACCCGCAGCTGCGCATCGGCCGGTCGATGGCGCGCTGGAAGCGGCTGGCCCGGCTGCGGGAGGCGCGGCCGTGAGCCCGGATATGAGTGCGGCGCCGGAACCCCTGCTGTCGGTGCAGGGCCTGACCATCGACTATGTCGGCGACCGCGGCGATTTCCGGGCGGTCGACGATGTCAGCTTCGACATCGGCCGCGGCGAGGTGTTCGGCCTGGCCGGCGAATCCGGCTGCGGCAAGAGCACCATCGCCTTCGCCATCACCCGGCTGCACAAGCCGCCGGCGCTGATCAGCGGCGGCGAGATCCGCTTCGACGGCCAGGATGTGCTGCGCCTGAACGGCGAGGCGCTGCGCCGCTTCCGCTGGCGCGAGGTCGGCATGGTGTTCCAGAGCGCGATGAACGCGCTGAACCCGGTGCTGACGGTCGAGGCGCAGTTCCGCGACGTGCTGGTCACCCACACCGGCTGCAGCCGGGCCGAGGCGCATGACCGCGCGGCCGAGCTGATGCGCATGGTCGACATCGACCCCAAGCGCCTGTCCGACTATCCGCACCAGTTCTCCGGCGGCATGCGCCAGCGCATCGTCATCGCCATCTGCCTGGCGCTGAACCCGAAGCTGATCGTGATGGACGAGCCGACCACCGCCCTCGACGTCGTGGTCCAGCGCGAGATCCTGCAGCAGATCGACGGGCTGCGGCGGAAGCTGGGCTTCTCGATCCTGTTCATCACCCACGACCTCAGCCTGATGGTGCAGTTCTGCGACCGCATCGGCGTGATGCTGAAGGGCAGGCTGGTCGAGGTCGGGGCGGCGCAGCAGATCTTCCGCGCCCCGGCGCATGAGTACACGCGCAAGCTCTGGGCCTCCTTCCCCTCTGTGCACGGGGCCCGGCGCACCGCGCTGCAGGACGCCGCGGAGGCGACGCCATGAGCCACACGCCCCTTCTCGCCCTCGAGCGCGTCGGCAAGCGCTTCGGCCCGCTACAGGCGCTGGACGACGTGTCGATCGAGCTCTATGCCGGCCGCGCCCTGGCGCTGGTCGGCGAATCCGGCAGCGGCAAGACCACCTGCGCCCGCGTCCTGATGCTGCAGCACCAGCCCTCCTCCGGCCGGGTGCTGTTCCGCGGCCGCGACGTCGCTACGCTGGACGGCAGGGGCGAGCTGCTGGCCTATCGCCGTGCGGTGCAGATGGTGTTCCAGGATCCCTTCGGGTCGCTGAACCCGGTGCACACCATCTTCCACCACATCGCCCGCCCGCTGTCCCTGCATGCCGGCATGGCCGACCGCAAGACGCTGCGCGCCCGAGTGATGGAGTTGCTGGCGGCGGTGGAGCTGGACCCGGAGGCCACCGCGCCGAAATACCCGCATCAGCTCTCCGGCGGGCAGCGCCAGCGAGTGAACATCGCCCGGACCCTGGCGGTCGGCGCTGAGGTGGTGCTGGCCGATGAGCCGACCTCGATGCTCGACGTCTCGATCCGGCTCGGCGTGCTCAACCTGCTGGAACGGATGAAGCGCGAGCGCGGCATAGCCTTCCTTTACATCACCCACGACATCGCCACGGCGCGCTACGTCGCCGAGGAGATCGCGGTGATGTATGCCGGCCGGATCGTCGAATGGGGCGACACCGGCGCGGTCATCGACTCGCCGCAGCACCCTTACACCCAGCTGCTGCTCTCCGCCGTGCCGGACCCGGAGCGGCCGTTCCATGGCGAGGCCTCGCAGCTGCAGGCCGACCTGGTGGCCCAGGCCCGCGACGCCGCCCGGATGACCGGCGGCGTGCGCCAGATCGCCGACAACCACTTCGTCCGGGCGGCCTGACACTGACACGACTTTTCAGCCCTCCAATCCGTCATCCCCGCGAAAGCGGGGATCTCGCGCCGCTTTGATCGGGCAGAGATTCCCGCTTTCGCGGGAATGACGGCAAAGGGATAGAGCGCTGGTCTGAAACTCCAACCATTTGGCCCTCACCGATTCAGGCTTGCCGTCGCCCGGCCTCTTCGCTTACCGTGCCTGAGAAAACGGTTTCTCAACCAAAAAGACAAACGTCCCGAAAGTGACGTGAGAAACCACTTTCCTCAAGGGACACGACCGGGCTCGGCATGGACCAGAGGTCACCACGATCCGCTCCGAAGGCCCCCGGCCGGCCGGTGACCCTTCGCGACGTGGCGCGGGCCGCCGGGGTCAGCGTCGCCACCGCGTCGAAGGCGTTGAACGGCCAGGGCCGGATGGCCGACGAGACGCGCGAGCGGATCCGGCAGACCGCAAAGGCTCTGGGCTTCCGCCCGAACGGGCTGGCGCAGAGCCTGTCGCGGCAGCGCAGCTTCACCGTCGGCCTGCTGACCAACGACACCTATGGCCGCTTCACCCTGCCGGTGATGGCCGGCATCGCCGACGCGCTGGTCGACAACGGCGTCTCGGTCTTCCTGTGCAACATCGAGGACGACCCGCGGCTGGCCCAGACCCATGTCGACGCGATGCTGGAGAAGCGGGTCGACGGCATCATCGCCTCCGGCAAGCGGATCGACCGGCACCTGCCGGTCGACCTGTCCAGCCTCGGCATCCCGGTGATCTACGCCTTCACCGAGCCGGACCCGGAGTCGATCGGCTTCGTCTCCGACGACGAGGCCGGGGCCTGGCTGGCGATGGAGCATCTCGTCCGGCTGGGGCGGCGGCGCATCGCCCATGTCACCGGCCCGTCCAGCTTCCGCGTCGTGCACCAGCGGGCCAAGGCCTATCGCGACGTGCTGCGCGAGGCCGGGCTGGAGGAGCCCGAGCAGGGCGTGCTGACCGGCCAGTGGACCGAGGGCTGGGGGCACGAGGCCGCCGGCTACCTGTTCGACGGCATCGGCCGCCCGCCGGACGCGGTGTTCTGCGGCAATGACCAGATCGCCCGCGGCGTGGTCGACGCGCTGCGCGAACGCGGCCGCCGGGTGCCGGACGACGTCGCCGTGATCGGCTTCGACAACTGGGAGATCGTCGCCGCCGCGACGCGCCCGCCGCTGACCACGGTCGACATGAACCTGAAGGATCTGGGCCGCGAGGCCGGGCTGACCCTGCTGAAGCTGGTCGACCGCGAGCCGATCGAACCGGGCATCCGCAAGCTGCCCTGCCGCCTGGTGGTGCGGCAGTCCTGCGGCGCCCCGCCGGGAGGATGATCGCACCGGCTGGATCAACAAGGCCGCTGGAAGTGCGGCCGGAACCGAGGGAGGACACGAGATGAAGCGTCTGATGCAGCGCCTGGCCGGGGGCATGGCCCTCCTGTCCCTCACCGTCTCCGCCGCTTCGGCCGAGACCTTCACCCTGTGGGTGCGGTCCGACGGGTCGAACTTCATGCCCCGCATCGTCGAGGCCTTCAACAAGAGCCACGAGGACAAGGCCGAGCTGCAGATCGTGCCGGTGGCGGAACTGGTGCAGAAATACGCGACCGCGGCGGCCGGCGGCCAGGCGCCGGACGCGCTGTCGCTGGACCTGATCTACACCCCGTCCTTCGCCGCCGCCGGGCAGCTCGAGGACATCACCGACTGGGCCAAGTCCCTGCCCTATTTCGACAAGCTGTCGCCGGCGCATGTGAAGACCGGCACCTACAACGGCCGGATCTACGGCCTGCCCTATTCCGCCGACAGCTCGGTCCTGATCTGGAACAAGAAGCTGTTCCGCCAGGCCGGGCTGGACCCGGAGAAGGGTCCGACGACCTGGGCCGAGATCGAGGCGGCTGCGGAGAAGGTCGCGGCGCTGGGCGGCGACATCAAGGGCTTCTACTTCTCCGGCGCCTGCGGCGGCTGCAACATCTTCACCTTCACGCCGCTGATCTGGGCCAGTGGCGGCGACATCCTGACCGAGGATGGCGGCAAGGCGACGCTGGACACGCCGCAGATGCGCGACGCCATCGCCTTCTACCGCGACATGGTCAAGAAGGGGCTGGTGCCCGAGGGGGCGCGCACCGACACCGGGTCGAACTTCTTCGCCGCCTTCGCCCGCGGCAATATCGGCCTGGCCCCGTCCGGCGCCTTCGCCATCGGCGCCCTGAACACGCAGTTCCCGGACATCGACTACGGCGTCACCTTCCTGCCGGGGAAGACCGGCGGCTGGTCGTCCTTCGCCGGCGGCGACAATTTCGTCGTCACCAGGGGCACCACCAAGCTGAAGGCGATCAAGGCATTCCTGGACTTCTCCTATTCGCTGGAGGGGCAGACGCTGCTGGCCCGCTACGGCAGCCTGCCGGTGCGCGGCGACATCTCCGACCAGGCGCTGAAGGACCTCGACCCCCGCTACAAGATCGCGGCCGAGGCCATGGCCAAGGGCCGGACGCCCTATTCCGTGGTCTTCAACGACATCATCAACAGCATGAACAGCCCCTGGGTGCAGATGGTGAACGAGGTGTTCTTCGGCGACGACGTCGACGGCTCCCTCGCCACCGCCCAGGAGACGATGCAGGGCATCATCGACAGCGCCCCGGGGAATTGAGGGCGGTGATGGCCCGCTCCTTCCCCATGGGAGCCCGGCTCTCATCGGCTGCGGCGCTCCCCCTCACCCTCCCGTCGCCTTCGGCGTCGGGCCCCTCCCTCTCCCCGAGGAGAGGGAAAGGGACGCAGCGCCGAATTACCTCTCCCCTGGGGAGAGGTCGAAATCGCGCAGCGATTTCGGGTGAGGGGGTGGCGCCGGCCTCGCCGCGCAAACCGATCCGCTTCGGAAGGAGACCGGCATGATCTCCACGACCGAGGCCGCCGGCGCGATTCCGAGGACGAGAGCCCGCCGCCACCCCGCCCGCCGGCAGCAATGGGCCGGCCTCCTCTTCGTCCTGCCGGCGGTGGCGCTGGTGGTGGTGTTCTTCGTCGTGCCGCTGGCGATGACGGCGTGGATGTCGCTGCACAACTGGCCGCTGATGGGCGCGTCGCGCTTCATCGGCCTCGACAACTACCTCGCCATCGCCCGCGACACCCGGTTCTGGAACGCGCTGCGCTTCACCGCTCTCTACACCGTCGTGGTGACCGTCGCGATCTTCGCCGCCGCCTTCCCGCTGGCGCTGTTCGTCGAGAAGCCGCGGCCCTTCGCCGGCTTCTACCGCACCGCGTACTTCCTACCGGTGGTGGTCGGCTTCGCCTCGGCCAGCCTGCTGTGGGCCTGGCTGCTGAACGTCGATGCCGGCCTCTTCAGCTCGGCGGGTGAGGCGCTGGGGCTGACCGAAGGCCGGGTCAACCTGCTGGCCGATTTCGACCCGGCCTTCTGGTCGATCATCGCCATGGTGGTGTGGAAGGTCGCGGGCTTCACCATGGTGATCCTGATGACCGGGCTGCAGGGCATCCCGGCCGACTACCTCGAGGCGGCGAAGATCGACGGCGCCGGCCCCTGGGCCCGGTTCCGGCGCATCACCCTGCCGCTGATGCGGCGGACCATCGCCCTGGCGCTGATCCTGTCGGTCACCGGGTCGATGCTGGCCTTCGACCAGTTCTACATCATCCTCGGCGGCGGCCCGCGCAACCAGACCGTCACCGCCGTCTACTGGATCTTCAACCAGTCCTTCGTCTCGTTCCGTCTCGGCTATGGCGCGGCGCTGTCGATGGTGCTGCTCGCCATCCTGCTGGTCCTGAGCGTGATCCAGCTGCGCCTGCTGCGCCAGCCGGAGGGCGAGTGATGAGCACGACCGTGCCGCTGCGCCGGGCCGCGCCCGGAATCCTGCTGCAGGCCGCGGCGCTGATTGCCGCCCTCTTGTTCCTGGCCCCGATCGCCTGGACCATGCTGGCCAGCCTGAAGCCGGGGTCGGAGGCGAACCTGCCGCCGCTGCCCCCTTGGCCGGGCGCGGGCTGGAGCACCGACAGCTACAAAGCACTCGACGCCTTCGGCACCGGCATCGGCCACTACGCCGGCAACAGCCTGACCGTCGCCCTGGCCACCGCGGCCGTCACATCGATCGTCAGCCTGCTCGGCGGCTACGGCTTCTCGCGCTTCCGCTTTCCGCTGAAGAACGCGCTGTTCGTGCTGGTCATCGCCACGATCATGATCCCGTTCCAGTCGATCCTGACGCCGCTGTTCCTGCTGCTGACCAGGCTGGGGCTGCAGAACACGCTGGCCGGGCTGGTGCTGATCTACGTCACGCTGCAGCTGCCCTTCTCGATCTTCATGATGCGCAACGCCTTCGACGCAGTGCCGCGCGAGATCGAGGAGGCGGCGCGGATCGACGGCGCCGGCAGCCTGCAGCTGCTCGCCCGGGTGATGCTGCCGCTGGTCTTCCCCGGCATCGTCACCGTGGCGCTGTTCGCCTTCCTCGCCGCGTGGAACGAGTTCCTGGCGGCGCTGATCCTGCTGACCGACCAGGACAAGTTCACCCTGCCGATCCTGATGACCGCCGTCCGCTCCGGCCGCTTCGGCGCCGTGAACTGGGGCGCGGTGCAGGCCGGCGTCACCGTGATGATGATCCCCTGCCTGATCCTGTTCCTCGCCCTGCAGCGCTTCTACATCCGCGGCCTGACGGCCGGCGCGGTGAAGTAGGCGCGAGCATTCCCTGACCGACCGATCGATGGAGTTCCGGATGACCGCCGACCTCGCCCCTGCCGCCGATGCCGCGCCACGCGCCCGCTTCCGCCCGCCCGCCGTACCGCAGGTCGAGGTCCGCGGCTTCTGGGGCGACCGCATCGATGCCGTCTGCGCCCGCACCGCCGACACCCTCTACCAGCGCTGCGAGGAGGCCGGGATGCTGCAGCAGATCGACCCCGACGCGCCCTCGCCGGGGGTGAAGATCCCCTTCCATGGCGGGCTGGTCACCGCCCAGATGTTCTGGGATTCGGATTTCGGCAAGGTGATCGAGACCGCGGCCTACTGCCTGCAACGCACCCCGAACCCGGAGCTGGAGCGCAAGGTCGACCACGTCATCGACCTGTACGGCCGGCTGCAGCAGCCCGACGGCTATCTCAGCAGCTGGTACCAGCGGATCGAGCCGGGACGGCGCTGGACCAATCTGCGCGACTGCCATGAGCTGTACTGCGCCGGCCACCTGATCGAGGGTGCCGTCGCCTACTACCAGGCCACCGGCAAGCGCCAGCTGCTGGACATCATGTGCCGCTTCACGGACCACGTCGCCGCGGTGCTCGGCACCGGCCCGGACCAGAAGCGCGGCTATTGCGGCCATGAGGAGATCGAGCTGGCGCTGGTCAAGCTGGCCCGCGTCACCGGCCAGCAGAAATACATGGACCTGGCCAAATACTTCATCGACGAGCGCGGCCGGCAGCCGCATTTCTACGACGCCGAGGCGCGCGAGCAGGGACGCGACCCGAAGGACTACATCTTCAAGACCTACGAGTACAACCAGTCGCATCTTCCGGTGCGCGAGCAGGACAAGGTCGTCGGCCACGCCGTGCGCGCCATGTACCTGTACAGCGGCATGGCCGACATCGCGATGGAGTATGGCGACGACAGCCTGCGGGTGGCGCTGGAGCGGCTGTGGCGCGACCTGACCAGCAAGCGCCTCTACGTCACCGGCGGGCTCGGCCCCTCCGCCGACAATGAGGGCTTCACCGCCGATTACGACCTGCCGAATGAGAGCGCCTATGCCGAGACCTGCGCCGCGGTCGGCCTCGTGTTCTGGGCCGGAAGGATGCTCGGCCTCGGCCCCGATGCCCGCTACGCCGACATGATGGAGCTGGCGCTGTACAACGGCGCCTCCTCCGGCCTGTCGCTGGACGGCGCCACCTTCTTTTACGAGAACCCGCTGGAGAGCCGCGGCGGTCACCATCGCTGGACCTGGCACCGCTGCCCCTGCTGCCCGCCGAACATCGCCCGGCTGACCGCCTCGATCGGCAGCACCATGTACGGCGTGTCGGAGGACGCAATCGCCGTCCATCTCTACAACGACAGCACCGCGACTCTGGATGTTGCCGGCGGCAAGGTCCGGCTGGTGCAGCAGACGCGCTATCCCTGGGACGGCGCCGTCGCCCTGACGGTCGAGCCGGAGGCGCCGGCCAGCTTCACCCTGCATCTGCGCATCCCCGGCTGGTGCCGCAAGGCCGGCCTGTCGGTCAATGGCGAGCGGTTGGACCTCGCGACGATCACCCGCAACGGCTATGCCGCCATCGCCCGGCGCTGGACGGCCGGCGACACGGTCAGGCTGGACCTGGAGCTGGCGGTCGAGCGGATCCACGCCCATCCCGAGATCCGCCACGATGCCGGGCGAGCCGCGATCCGGCGCGGGCCCCTGGTCTATTGCCTGGAGGGCGTCGACAACGGCGTGCCGCTGAACAGCCTGGTGCTGCCGGCGGATGCCAGGCTGACTCCGCGCGACGAGCCCGGCCTGCTGGGCGGGGTGGTGACCCTGGAGGGCCAGGCCCGGGCGCAGCCGGTGTCGGATTGGGGCGACGACCTCTACCGCACCACGCCGCCGGCCGAGCATCCGGTCCGGATCAAGGCCGTGCCCTACTACGCCTGGGACAATCGCGACCCGGGGGAGATGCTGGTCTGGGTACGCACCGCCTGATCGACGGCGTGCTCAGGTCTGGTCCGGCCGCGTCTCCGGCATCGCCATGGCGAAGACCAGAGCCGCGGCGGCGGCGACCATACCCAGGGCGAGGAAGGCGGCGTCGAAGCCGAGCGCGTCGACGATCACCCCGGCGGCGAGGCCGCTGAGCGAGGCGCCGATGCCGGTCATCGTCGCCACCGCGCCCTGGGCCAGGTTGTAGCGGCCAGTACCGCGCATCATGTCGGCCACGACCAGCGGCGTCAGGACGCTGTAGATCCCGGCGCCGACACCGTCCAGCAGCTGCACCGCGATCAGCCAGCCGCTGTGATGCGACAGGGTGAACAGCACGGCACGGACCGGCAGGATGGCGAAGCCGGCCAGGAAGATCGGCTTGCGCCCCCAGCGATCCGCCATCCGGCCGACCAGGATCGCGACCAGCAGCATCACCGCCTGCGCCGCGATGATGCAGTAGGACATCATGGCCGTCGCCCAGTCCGGATGAGCAAAGGCCAGCACCTGTCCGACCAGCGGCAGCAGCGGCGCATTGGCGAAATGGAACAGGAAGATGCAGATCCCGAAGATCACGAGCGGCCGGTGCCGGATCAGGACGCTCCAGCCGGACTGGGCGCCTTTCCCCTCCGCCCCATGCGCCGCATCGGCGCCGCGGGCGAGGTCGTGATCGATGGCCTGCGCCGGGATCGACAGCGTCGCCACGACGGCCATGACGGCGAAGACCGGCATCAGCAGGAACACGGCGCGCTGCGAGACCCACCAGCCGACAAGGGCGGCGATCAGTGCGATGACGATGTTGCCGGCATGGTCATAGGCGGCATTGCGCCCCGTCCGCCGCGCCAGCCCGCGACGGCCGACCAGCCCCAGGGTCAGCGCCGCGACCGCGGGGCCGAAGACGTCGCCGACGATCGAGATCAGCCCGCTCGCGATCAGGACCGACCAGAAATCCGAGCGGAGGAAGATGACGACTGCGCCCACCGCCATCACCGCCAGGGCCAGCACGATGGCCCCGCGCTTGTGGCGGGTGCGGTCGATCGCGGCGCCGATCGGGGTCTGCAGCAGCAGGGCCGCGATCCCGCTGATCAGGGTGACGATGCCGAGGGCCGACTGGCTCCAACCCTGGGCGGTGACGAGGTAGACGTTCAGATAGGGCCCGACGGCACCGCGCGCATCGGCCAGGAAGAAATTGACCGCGTCCAGGGCGCGCGGATTGAAGCCGGCCCGAGGCGCCGCCGCCGGGGCGGGGCGCGCCTCGCTCACCACGGCAGCAGGAAGCCGGCCAGCGCCAGCAGCAGCGCCGGCGGCATCACCAGCAGACCGAGGCGGAGGAACTGAAGGGCCCCGACCTCCAGCCCCTCACGGCGCAGGGCGACGAGCCAGAGGATGGTGGCGAGCGAGCCGGTGACCGACAGGTTCGGGCCGAGATCGACGGCGATCAGCGCCGCACCGGTCACCTGCGGCGGCATCGGAGCCTGGCCAAGCGTCGACTGCACGATCAGCCCGGCCGGCAGGTTGTTCATCAGGTTGGTGGCGATCGCCACGATCGCGCCCGTGCCCCAGGCGGCGCCATCGACCGAGCGGGCTGCGGCCTCCTGGAGCGTCGCGGCCAGGAGATGGACCACGCCGGTGCGGTCCAGCCCTTCGACCAGCACGAATAGCCCGGCGACCAGCGGCAGCACCTCCCATGAGATGCGGCGCAGCAGGCCCCAGGGCGCCGCCCGGCGATGCAGCAGCACCGCGGCGGTGGTGGCCAGGCCGCACACCGCCGTCGGCAGGCCGAGATCGAGGCCGAAGGCCGAGGCCAGCAGCAGCACCACGGCGGTGACGCCCAGGCCCCAGGCCGCCATATGGCCACCGGGCGGCAGCGCCGGCACCGTCACCCCGGTCGCGATCGGCGCGCGCAGCGCCTTGGCCTGGGTCAGGCGCAGCACGACGAAGGTGGCGCCGATCGCCAGCACCGACGGCAAGGCGAACCAGGACAGCCAGGTCAGGAGCGGCGGCATCTGGCTGCCGAATACCACCAGGTTGGCGGGGTTGGAGATCGGCAGCACGAAGCTGGCGGCGTTGGCGATGAAGGCGCAGATGAAGAGATAAGGCAGCGGCGCCGCGCCGGCCGTCCGCGCCACGGCATAGACCGCGGGTGTCAGCACCACGGCGGTGGCGTCGTTCGACAGGAACACCGTGACGACAATGCCGACGACATAGGTCAGGCCGAACAGCCGGCCGGCCGATCCCCGGGCCTTGCGCGCCGCGATCGCCGCCGCCCAGTCGAACAGCCCCTCGGTCCGCGCCAGCTCGGCCAGCAGCATCATGCCGATCAGGAACAGGTAGACATCGGCGCCCTTGCCGATCGCGGTCAGGGCATCGCCGATCGGCAGCAGGCCGAAGCCGACCAGCGCCACGGCGCCGATCACCGCCCAGATCGCCTCCGGCAGGCGCCAGGGCCGCAGGATGACGCCACCCGTCGCCAGCGCGGCGATGCCCCAGGTGGCGGCGGCGCCGTCGGTCATCATGCTCATGGCGGGGTCGGCTCATCTCCGGGCGACGATGCTGCTTCTCGTAGCCGGGAGCGTTGCGCCCGGCAAGGTCCGGGATAACCCGCCGCAGGCGACATTTCCTGTTCCCGCGCGTTGATGAGACAGGACACGAAGCGAGGGATCCGCGCCGTGAGGATCAATCGGACTGTGGCCGCATTCGACGAGGCGGACGATCCGGGCCTCGAGACGTCCGTGCTGCGGCCGCGCCACAATGTCTGGCGGATCGAGCACGCCCGCCGTGCCGCGGTGCTGGTCGATGCCGCCGCCTATTACGGGGCGCTGCGCTCCGCCATGCGGCAGGCGCGGCACCGCATCCTGGTGATCGGCTGGGACATCGACAGCCGCACCCCGCTGGTCGGGCCGGAGGGCGAGCCGGCGGACGGGCTGCCGCGGACGCTGGGCGATTTCCTGTGCGCCCTGGTGCGCGAGCGGCCCGAGCTGTCGGTCAAGCTGCTGCTGTGGAACTACTCGCTGTACTACGCGCTGGAGCGGGAGCCGCTGCCGCTGCTGGCCCTGCAATGGAGCACGCCGCCGCAGATCGAGCTGTGCCTGGACGACGAGATCCCCGTCGGCTCCTCGCACCACCAGAAGATCGTGGTGATCGACGACGCCGTGGCCTTCGTCGGCGGCATCGACCTGACCATCCGGCGCTGGGACACCCCCGCCCACCGCCCCGTGGCCCCGGGGCGGGCCGATCCGGCGGGCGTCCCCTACCCGCCCTTCCACGACGTGCAGATGGTGGTCGACGGCCCTGCCGCCCGGGCCCTGGCCGAGCTGGCCCGGTGGCGCTGGGAGCGTGCGAGCTGCGAGGCGCTTCCCGCCCTCAATGGCCGGCTTGCGCCCTGGCCCGAGGGGGTCGAGCCCGATTTCCGCGACGTCGCCGTCGGCATCTCGCGGACCCTGCCGGACTATCCCGGCGAGGGCGAGGTGCGCGAGATCGAGGCGCTGTACGAGGACATGATCGATTCGGCGCGGGAGGCGATCTACATCGAGAATCAGTTCGTGACCTGCACCCGCATCGCCGAGCGCCTGGCCCGCCGGATGCGGGAGGTGCCGGGGCTGCAGGCGGTGATCACGGCCCCCCGGATCCATCACAGCTGGGTCGAGCATCGGGCGATGGCGCCCGGCCGCATCCGGTTCATGGAGATCCTGCGCGCCGCCGGCGTGGACGCCCGGGTCCGGCTGCTGCACCCGCAATCCGGCGCCGACGAGGGCGCCGCCGACGTCATGGTCCACTCCAAGCTGGCGATCGTCGACGACCGCCTGTTGCGCATCGGCTCCGCCAATCTCTGCAACCGGTCGATGGCCGTGGACAGCGAATGCGACCTGGTGGTCGAGGCGACGGACGAGACCGAGCGCCGGGCGATCCGCCGGATCCGCGCCCGGCTGCTGGGCGAGCATTGCGGGGTGGCGCCGGAAGAGATCGAGTGCCGCCTCAAAGAAACCGGATCGCTGCTGGCGGCGATCGACGGCGCTGGCAATCCGGATCGCCGGCTGCAGCCGGTGGATGACGACCGTCCGATCGCCCCCCCGCAGGGCTGGAGCTTGGCGGACTTCGCCGACCCGCATCGGCCGCTGCCCGCGACCGGCCTGATCGAGCGCGCCTTGGCCTCGGTCAAGGCGCGCTGGCGCGGCCTGCTGCGCCTGGCCCCGATCGCCGTCGCGGCCCTGCTGCTGGCCCTGGCCTGGAGCACCACCGACCTTGCCGGCTGGGCGCATCCGGAGCGGCTGCAGCAGTCGCTGCACGGCCTGGCCGGCACCGGCTGGGGTCCGCCGCTGGTGATCGCCGCCTTCGTGCTGGGCGGGTTGGTGATGTTCCCGGTGACGGTGCTGATCGCCGCCGCCGCCGCCGCCTTCGGCGCCTGGCCGGGCCTGGCCTATGCCGGAGCCGGCGCCCTGGCCAGCGCCATGGCCGGATACCTGGTCGGGCGTGTGGCCGGCGAGAGCGCGCTGCGCGCCGTCATGGGCCCACGGCTGCACCGGATCCGCGACGGCGTCGCCCGGCGCGGCATCGTCGCGGTGGCGACAATCCGGCTGGTGCCGATCGCGCCCTTCACCCTGGTCAACTTGGTGGCCGGCGCGGCGCGGATCCCGGTGCTCGACTTCGTCCTCGGCACGGCCCTCGGCCTCGCCCCCGGCCTGCTGGTGCTGTCGACGCTGGGCGACCGGCTGCTGTCGATCCTGACCGACCCGTCGCCGGCGCGGATCGGCATCCTGCTCGCGGTCGTGGCCGCGTGGATCGCCCTGTCGGTCGGGCTGCAGGCGCTGGTCAGCCGGACGCGGCGGGATCCGCGGTGACCGGGCACGAGCCTCTCCGCCTCCTGACCTGGAACATCCATGCCGGCATCGGCCCGGACGGCCGTTACGACCTGGACCGGGTGATCGCCCTGGTACAGCGGCACCGGCCCGACATCGTCGCGCTGCAGGAGGTCGATTCGCCCGGCCGCGGCGCCGGCGCGGAATCGCCCTTCGCCCGGCTTGCCGCCGCGCTGGGGCCCCACACCGCCGCGGCCCGCACCATCGTGGCGCCGGACGGGCATTACGGGCACCTGCTGATCAGCCGCTGGCCGCTCTCCGCCGTGCAGTTGCATGATCTGAGCCAATCCCGGCGGGAGCCGCGCTGCGCCATCGAGGCCATGGTCTCGGCCCCGGGCGGCTCGTTCCACCTCGCCGCCGTCCATCTCGGCCTCGCCTTCGCCGAGCGTCGGCGCCAGGCGGCGATGCTGGCGCGGATCGCCGACAGCGCCGCGCCGACCTCGGTCATGCTCGGCGACTTCAACGACTGGACCTGGAACGGCGCCGTCCGCCGTTCCCTGGCCGAAACGCTGCCGGCGCGGACTCCGCAGCGCACCTACCCGGCCCGCTGGCCGGTGCTGACGCTGGACCGGGTCTATTGCCGCCCGCGCCACGCGCTGGTCGGCAGCCGTGTCGATCCGGAGGGGCGGCACGCCTCCGACCACCTGCCGCTGATCGCCGAGATCCGGATCGACCCGCTGTCGCCGGCGCCGGAACCGGCGATCCGGGCCTCGCGTTGACCAGGCAAGCCGACCGATCACGGAGCCGACCCATGCGACGACTCCTGGCCGCCCTGAGTTTCGCCGCCCTGGCCTGCCTGGCGACCGTCCCGGCCGCATCGGCGCAGAGCGCCGACGCGGCCACCCAGCCCGTGCAGATCGACGCCGCCACCTATGCCCGGCAGACCGCGATCAGCGGCCTGTTCGAGATCTCGGCGGCCCAGGTCGCGCTGCAGAAAGCGTCGTCGGACGAGGTTCGCAGCTTCGCCCGGATGATGCTCGACGACCACACCAAGGCCAGCGAGCAGCTGGCGGATGCGGCGAAGGGCCAGGACCTCTCCCTGCCCGTCTCGGTCGACGCCCCTCACGACCAGCTGCTGCAGGACCTGGCCAACGCGACCGAGCAGGACTTCGACCGGCTGTACATGCGGACACAGGTGGAGGCCCACACGACGGCGCTGAAGCTGCAGCAGGACTACAGCAGCTTCGGCGGCAACCCGGCGCTGAAGGCGATCGCGACGCAGCTGGTGCCGATCGTGAAGCGCCATCTCGACCAGGCCCAATCCATCCTCGACCGCCTCAGCCGGGCGTGATAATCGGCCGGCGGCCCGTGGCGGCCGGCCCGGTGGGGCGGCCCGATCCGTCGAGATCGCCGAAAATCTCTGCGAATGAGATTGCGAGTCATTATTAATCTTGTTAAGCAGCACCCGGCATTCGAAGACGGGCGCGGCGAGGATCGCCGGTGCCCGCGATTCCGGATAGGAAGGGATGGGGTGGCATGGGTGCTGGATACGGCGCGCGCGATCGCGTGCGGATGTTGCTAACGACTACCATTCTCGTCACGGCCGGCGGATCGGTCGGGACATCCGCGCAGGCGCAGACTCAGACGCAAGCTCAGCCACCGGCCCAGCCGCAGTCGCAGCAGACGCAGCCCGGGGGCAGCATCGTCCTGCCCCAGATTGTGGTCACGGGCCAGGGCGAGAGCCCGACCGGCCCGGTGCAGGGCTTCGTGGCCAACACCAGCCTCAGCGCCACCAAGACCAACACGCCGCTGATCGAGACGCCGCAGTCGATTTCGGTGGTCCCGCAGGACCAGATCACGGCGACGAACGCCGAGACCCTGTCCCAGGCCCTGACCTACACGCCCGGCATCACCTTCCAGTCCGGCGCCTACAGCCGGATCAATGACGACTTCATGATCCGCGGCTTCAACGTGGCCACCGGCGCCTCCGGCATGCTGCGCGACGGCCTGAAGCTGCAGTCGAACGTCTATGACGGCAACCAGGAGCCCTACGGGCTGGAGCGCATCGAAGTGCTCCGCGGCCCCTCCTCCATCCTCTACGGCCAGGTGACCCCGGGCGGCGTGGTCAATGCGGTCAGCAAGCGGCCGACCGACACGCCGTTCCACGAGCTGAATGCCGAGTACGGCACCTACGGCCGGACCCAGTTCTCGGGCGACACCGGCGGCCCGATCGACCCTGACGGCAAACTGACCTACCGGCTGACCGGACTGTGGCGCGATTCCGGCAACTGGGTCGATCACGTGCCGGACGACAAGCTGTACATCGCCCCGGCCTTCACCCTGCGGCCGTCGGATGCGACCACGATCACCTTCCTGAGCGATTATCAGGAGATCTACACCCGCTTCGCGCCGCCGATGCCCTTCACCGAGCTGCGCGAGGGAAAGATCCCGCGCGACCTGTTCATCGGCCAGAAGGGCTACGACAAGTACTACAGCCAGAGCTACACGCTCGGCTATCAGCTCGAGCACAAGTTCAACGACAGCCTGACCCTGCGCAACTCCCTGCGCTACTACCACGCCGAGGTGGACTGGAATTATCTGAGCTACGGAACCCTGCGGCCCGACAATTCCCTGACCCGGGGCGTGATCAACCGCGACGAGCTGTCGAACGGCTTCACCACCGACACCTCGCTGGAGGCGAAGGTCGAGACCGGGCCGGTGCAGCACACCCTGCTGGCCGGCGTCGACACCTACGGGGTCGGTTACGACACCAACCGCTTCGGCGGCACGGTCGCCCCGCTCAACGACATCTACGACCCGATCTACAATGCGAAGGTCAGCGTCAACAGCAACAACACCGGCTTCAACAACTCCGGGTCGCAGATCGGCGTCTATTTCCAGGACCAGATGAAGATCTACGACAAGCTGGTCCTGCTGCTGGGCGGCCGCTACGACTGGGCCGACGCCTACAACACCAGCTACCGCAATCCGCTCGTCCTGGACGCCCTGGGCGTGCCGCGGAAGCAGAGCCGGTCGGACAGCGCCTTCACCGGCCGCGTCGGGCTGCTGTACCTGTTCGATGACGGCCTGGCGCCCTATTTCAGCTTCAGCCAGTCCTTCGACCCGACCGCGCTGAACGCCGGCATCAGCAAGGATGGCAAACAGTTCGAGCCGAGCAAGGCCAACCAGTACGAGGTCGGGCTGCGCTATCAGCCGCCGGGCGAGAACTTCCTGATCAGCGGCGCCATCTTCCGGATCGACCAGGACCACGTCCTGATGACGGATCCCGAGGACACCACCTACTCGATCCAGACCGGCAAGGTGCGGTCGCAGGGCATCGAGCTGGAGGCCCGGGCCAGCCTCGGCGCCCTGAACCTCGTCGCCGCCTACAGCTATACCGATGCGCGCACGCTGGAAGGCCAGCTGAAGGACCAGCGCCTGGCCCTGGTCCCGTATCACAACGTCGCGGTCTGGGCCGACTACAAGCTTGATGGCCTCGGCATCAAGGGCCTGACCGTCGGCGCCGGGCTGCAGTATCTGAGCTCCGCCAACATCCCGGGCGTCGACGCCAACAAGCGCCCGCTCAAGGAGGACGTGCCGGGCCGGGTCCTGGTCGATGCCATGGTCTCCTACGATTTCGGCGTGCTGGACGAGCGCCTGACCGGCACCACGCTGCAGCTCAATGCCAAGAACCTGTTCGACAAGGACTACATCACCTGCGTCGACATCAGCGGCTGCCGCTACGGCGAGCCGTTCACCCTGTCGGCCACGCTGGGCTACAAATGGTGACGTCCTGATGCCGACCCGGCGCGCGGTCCTGGGGGGGATCGGCCTGGCCCTGGCGGGCCTGGCCTCCGCGCATGCGCAGATCCCCGCCGGACCGGCCGCACGCCGGGTCGCGACCATCGACCTGCTGCTGACCGAGACGCTGCTGACCCTGGGCGTCACGCCCGTCGCGGTCGGCAACATCCCGCTGTACCGCCGCCTGGTGGCCGAGCCGACGCTGCCGGACGGCGTGCCGGACCTGGGCCCGCTGCAGGAGCCCAATCTGGAGCTGCTGCAGCATCTGCGGCCCGACCTGATCCTGGCCCCGTCCTGGGCCGAGGCCGGCCCCCATGGGCTGGAGTGCATCGCCCCGGTCGCCTGGCTGCCGACCTTCTCGACCGAGAAGCCGGCGGTCGAGCATGTGCGCGACCTGCTGCTGCGGGTGGCGGCGATGACCGGCCGCGAGGCCGAGGCCCAGGCCTGGTCCGACCGCGCCGACGCCGCCCTGGCCGAGGCCCGCCAGGCCCTGCAGCCCTGGACCGACCGGCCCGTCTATGTCGTCCGCTTCAACGAGGACGGGCGCCACGCCGCGATCTTCGGCGGCGCCGGCATGATCGGCGACGTCCTGACCCGGATGGGCCTGCGCAACGCCTGGACCGGACGGACCAATGTCTGGGGCACCACCTCGATCGGCATCGAGCAGCTCGCCGGCAATGCCGAAGCCCGCCTGATCCATTTCGACCGCGGCGCCGAGACCGAACGCGCCCTGCGCCAGCTCGCGGCCAGCCCGCTCTGGTCCGCCCTCCCCGCCGTGCGCCAGGGCCGGGTGATCGAGATGCCGGTGGTCTATCCGAATGGCGGCCTGGCCTCCGCAACCCGCTTCGCCCAGCAGCTCGCCCGGGTCCTACCGACGCACGGAATCGCGAATGGCTGACCTCGCCTTGCCTCGGCCGGCCGCCGTGAGCCGGCCGGCCCTGCTGGCGGCCCTGCTGATCGCCGCGGCCCTGGCCCTGTTCCTGCACCATCTGCAGGCGCTGCTGCCGGCGGCGGAATGGCGGCAGGCACTCACCGCCCCCGATCCGGCCGACATGCGCCAGATGCTGGCCCAGTACAGCCGGCTGCCGCGCCTGGCCATGGGGCTGCTCGGCGGCGCCGCGCTCGGCCTGGCCGGCGTGCTGTTCCAGCAGGCGCTGCGCAACCCGCTGGCCGAGCCCGGGACGCTGGGCGTCTTCGCCGGAGCCCGGCTGGCGCTGATCGCCGCCACGCTGATGGCGCCGTCGCTCCTGGATGCCGGGCAGGAGGCCGTTGCCCTGCTCGGCAGCATCGTGGCGATCGCCCTGATCCTGCTGCTGAGCTGGCGCCACAGGCTGGCGCCGATCGCCGTGATCCTGGCCGGGCTGGTCGTCACCTTCTATCTCGACGCCGCCAGCAAGATGCTGGTGCTGTTCAACCACGAGGCGCTGACCGACCTGTTCGTGCAGCAGGGCGGATCACTGAACCAGAACAGCTGGGGCGGGGTGCTGGCCCTGGCGCCGCGCCTGGCCCTGGCGGCGCTGGCGGCCGCGCTGATGCTGCGGCCGCTGACCCTGCTCGACCTCGACGAGGATGGCGCCCGCGGCCTCGGCCTGTCG
>NZ_JANX01000033.1 GCF_000767795.1 Inquilinus limosus MP06
GGCGACAGGGACGCCGAGATCGGCCAGGCTGCGCCGGGCCGGCTCGATCGCGGTATCGGGCATCACGGTCAGCTCGACCTCGATCTTGCGCCCGCCCTCGGTGCGGCGCAGCACCTGCGCGGCGAGCCACACCCGATCGCCCGGCCACGGCATCAGCCGGTCCATCTCGCGGCGCAGCAGTTGCGGCAGGGACGACGCCGCCGCGACCGGCAGGGAGATCTCGCGGGACAATCCGGCGTCACCGGGAAAGCGCAGCACTACCGGCCAATGGCGGTTCCGCGCGGCCCAGTCCACGAGGCCGCGGACCGAGATGCCGATCTCCACCACCCAGCCATTGTCGGTCGGCCTCGCCACCGGCAGCCGGTGACGCAGGCCGATGGTCCCCGTCAGTCGCTCGGGCAGCAGGTCCGCCAACGCGCCGAACCACCAGGACAGGAAGCGGGCGGCGGAGCGGCGGAATTGGAGGAGGGACGACGGCTTAGACATAATTCGATTGGATCTTATGCAAGAACCGGCGCAAAGGGTGCGCTTTCTGTCGAATGATGGCTTCAGCGGAAAGAATCACGCCAATACGTGCTAGGCGCAGACGAATTCCGTGAAAATGCAATACGACAGTAATCCCGCTCTCGGAGAGCGACGCGATGATTCTTCACTCTATGATCGCGGTCCCGCATCAGCGCGACTGAGCAGCGACGCCCACCTGTCGGCCACGATAACTATATTGCATTTATTCGTAATCCCCGCCTTATCAGCACGGATAAGCGCCGCACTAAACTTTTCGAAAATCAAGCCCCCTTAAACCGCCTTTACTCCACGACTCCAAAAACGCCTGCGTCACAAACGTTGGACTAACATCAAGATCAGAAATTTTAAAAGCAACAATATCTCTAATCAAATCATTTCTAAATACAGGCCTCCAAATTGCCATAATTCTGCCATCATCAAACCAGGAAATATCAGATCTTTCTGTATCGAGAATATTGCCCACGATTGGGGGTTTTAGAAAAAAAAGGTCAATTCCATCACAATCAAATCTCAAAAACTCAGCGTCTAGGTTAGGAATTTCCTCAAGGCGTTCACAGGCTTCCTTTCGAAAAATCAACGCACTGGAGGACAACCATGGCGAATCCGACTCCTTTAACTTTTTCCGTTTGTCTACATTTACGAACCTCATCGTCGGCGGCTTCCATCCTTTGAGGCTGCCATTTCCGCCAATTGCCTTGTTTATAAGGGCAAAGCCAGACGGATCAATCGGCTGACAGAGCTGATATCCATCAACGCCGACCGGCTCGTAAACGACTGTCATGGAAAGGTTCCATTCTGTAGGCGACGACCAATCTCTACAAGGGCTCTCACAACATCCTGCGGATTGCGAACGTTCGACATGATGTTGTTCACGGCATTGAAATAGGCATTATTGTGAAGCGTCGAGTGTACAGCTGCTCCTGCTGGGTTTGGCGCACTTAGATTTGCCGGGAGTCGAGCACCGTTGACAGCACTATTAATACCGATACCTTGCTCCTGCAAGACCGCTCGCGCTGGTGCGGCCGCTGGTGCCGAGCCCGCCACGATATGATGGTTGGCCGAGCCAGGCGCTGGCGGCACTCCTGCTTCGTCCATTGCCTTTCCGAGGACACGAGATGAAGGCTTAACTGTGTCCGGAATTATATCCGGAACTTCATCTCGCATCTGCGGTCCAGAGTATCCTTTTGGATAATTGTCTTGCAATTGCTGCTGACGCATTTGTTGTTGTATTCGCGCCAACCGCGGAGTTGGGGTTGCCACGGCGCCCATCTGGTTCGCCACATTGCCCACAAGTTTTTGTTCGGCAACTTGTACCTCTCCGCTTCCCGCTCGCTCCCGATCTATGCGATCGATCTGGTCCTGATTTAGATTTTCAGTATTAACGCTCCCGCTCGGATCTCCCGGAGCATGTCCACTTGGATCACTCTTATTAACGGGATCATTGAATGAGTATGCGTACCGGTTGGTCCCCACCCCCTCCTTCGTCGGATCCCACCAGTCCGGCGAGACGAACCGGGCGATCTCGGGGTCGTAGTAGCGGGCGTTGAGATAGACCAGGCCGATCTCGGGGTCCTCGCGCTCGCCGATATAGCCCTTGGTCTCCTCCGTCGTCGCGCCCGCCACCGACGTCCGCGTCCGGTCACCGTAGGGCGTGTAGGTCGAGGACTCCTCGACCGCCCCGGCGGCGGTCGTCACCAGCCGCACCGTGTTCAGCCCGTCCCGGTGCAGGTAGAAGGTCTTGGCCGCCGTGCCCTCGCCCACCCGCTTGACGTCGGCATGCGGGTATTTCGTCCAGGTGATCGTGTTGGACCACCCGCCCGTCCCGCACATCGGCTCCACCGTCCGCTCCAGATCCGGGCCGAAGGAGTAGACCTTGGCGACCGACGTCGCCCCCAGGCAGGTCGCGGCCGTCGTGGTCTCCTTCAGCCAGCGCGAACCGTCCGGGCCGTAGGACAGCGTCGTCACCCGGCCGTTCAGCGCGATCGTCTTCGGCCGGTTCTCCGCATCCCAGGTGAAGACCCGGGAGGCGCTTCCCTCCTCCTGCACGTTGCTCAGGAGGTTGCCGGCATCGTCCCAACCATAGGCGCGGCCGCCGATGCTGATCGGCGCATGCACCCGTGGGGACAGGGCACCGGCCGGGTAGACATAGGCCCCGGACGGACCCGTCAGCATCCGTCCGGCCAGGTCGTAGGCGAAGTCCTCGTCCCGCGCATTGGTGCCGGCATCCGCTTTGGTCAGCCGGTACAGCCCGTCATAGGTGTAGGTCCAGCTCTCCGCCGCGCCGCCGAAGGACAGGCTGGTCGTGGTGATCAACCCGTTCCTGATCTCGCGGCCGTAGCTGGCAGCCCCCAGCACCGTCGAGCCCCGCTTGATCGAACGGCTGACGAGCCAGAGGCGATCGGGGTTGTAGGTGTTGGCGGTGACGACCCCGTTGCCGTACTGGGTCTCCAGCGGCTGGCCCGAGGCGTCGTAGGTGATCGAGTCGATCAGGCCCGGGATCGATTTCAGGTGGCCGGCCGCGTCATAGGTGAACGGACTGCCGGTGCTGCCGACCTTGCCGACGGTGTCGCCGGCGGCCGTGCCGTCCGGCAGCGTCCGGCCCAGCACCCGGCCGCCGGCGTCGTATGCCGTCGTGGCCGTGAAGGTCCCGGTGGCCGGGGTGCCCGTGCACAGGGTGCCCTGCTGGAAGACCGTCCAGCGCTGCCGGATCACCCGGCCGGCCACGTCGTAATCCGCGCAAAGCCGGCCGAAGGCATTCACCTGGCGCACCAGCTGGCCCTTGTTCGCGGTGCCCGCCTCGCCGCCATCATAGACATAGTCGGTGACCTCACCGCCGCTCGCCGGATCGGTTGCCAGGCGGGCGCGCTTGCGGGTCACCCGGCTGAGCGCGTCATAGGTGAAGGTGATCTCGGAGTTGCGGGCATCCTTCTGCCGCACCAGGCGGCTGGCCGCGTCGTACTGGTAGGTCGAATATCCGAGATCCGGATCCGACACGGAGATCCGGCGCCCCAGCGTGTCGTAGCGGTACGTCCAGGTCGCGCCGATCGGGTCGGTGATGCCGACCAGCTGGTCGGCGGCGTCCCAGCGATACACCGTGACTGCAGGCGTGTCGGCGGTCAGCCAGCGGCTCTCCTTCACCGTCCGGCCGAACGCGTCGCGGTAATTCGTTATCTTGTTCCCGGCCGGGTCGGTCACCCGGACCCAGTCGAAGGATTCGGTGCCGCTGTCGAACCCGTACTCCGTCACATAGGCCTGCGGCCGTTCCGCGGTCGCGTCCGGCATGATCCTGGCGATCTGCCGGTCCAGCGCATCGACCCGATAGGTCGTGCGCGGCGCGACGGTTGAGGACGTGTAGTACGGCGCCGACTCGCGGATCAGATTGCCGCGGCCGTCATACTCCTTGTCGACGACGATGGTCTTGCCGTCCGGGCCGTCCGCATAGAGTTGCCGAATGCGGCCGAACCCGTCGAAGCGTTGCCGGCTGCTGATGAAGTCCTGGCCAGCCGGGCCGGGCCGGCGGCTTTCGATCTTCTGCGACCCGGGCGAGCCGATGTCCCAGTACAGCCACTCCTCATAGTCGTTGCCGGGCTTGCTGAGACGAACCGGACGGCAGAACTGGTCGTAGGTCCAGGTCGAGACCTGGCCGTTCACGTCCGTGGCCGTCCAAGGCTTCAGGCACCTGGGGTGAACCTTGGCCTTGGTGACATGCGGCGCGACCGACCCGAGGCGCCGGGCCACCTGTTTCGGATAGAGGTGGAAGGTCTCGTCGTACCAGGTCTCGGTGAGGATCTCCTGCGTGCCCACGGTCTGGGCCTCGGCGGTCACGTTGCCCCAGCCGTCATAGGTGAAGCGCCGTGTCGCCCAACCGCCGCCTGTTCCGAGCAGCCCGCGCATCTCGGCCGTCAGGTTGCCCTTGACGGGCGGCGTCCGGTAGTCCTCGCGGCCGTCATAGAGGAACAGCATCTGGCGATAGACCACATTGCCGGCCATCAACACCGTGTTGTACGGCCGGTCGACGATGTAGGGGCCCTCCGCGCCGATCGCGATGTTGAACCCGGTCAGCGTGACGCGGTCGTCCGCGGCATCCGCCGTCGAGTTGGGATCGTGGTGTCCGAGCTCCTTCAGCTGGACCACATTGCCCCAGAGGTCGAAGCTTCGCTCGGTCCGCTTGAAGCGAGCGTTGCCTTGGTAGAAGAGGACGTCCGTGCTCGATGCGTTGACGGATCGATAGGGGAGGCTTGAGGACTCCGCATAGGTCTCGCGCTCCTCCCGCAACAGCGTCGTCTGGTTGCTGGGGCCAGCGTAGTAGCGGATGGTCTTGACCTTGCCCGCGGAGGCCAGGCTCTGCTTGAACTCGTACTCGACGCCCGGCCGGTTCAGGTTCCCGGTGGAGGTCGCCGGCCGTACGACGAACGCCTTGCCGAAGCCGAGGAATCGCCGCTCGCTGGCATCCCAGCGGCCGCCGGTGTAGCTGAACGTCGTCTGCGCCTGCGGCCCGACGCCGTCCCATTGCTTCACGGAGCGGACGGTCTGCTGCACGAAGGGCAGATTGATGTTCTTGAACCGCGAGCTGGATGACGGGGTGTAGGCGATCCAGGTTTGGCCGCCGATCGGGTTCTTGCTCCAGACCAGCAGGTCGGGAATTGGCGAGGGCATCTGCGCGGTCTGGACCGGCGAATACATGATCGTCAGGGTGACGCCGAATTTACGGGCGACGTCGGCCTTGCCGTCGCCGTTGAAGTCGGCGACCGCCTCGACATCGCCCCAGTCATACCGCCCCTGCCACTCCCAGCGGCCGTCGCGCGACAGCAGGATCACCGCATGGCGATTGGAGCGCGGAAAGGTGTCGTCATACAGATTGCTGACCAGGATGTCGGCGCGCCCGTCACCGTCGAAGTCGCCGGCGAAGAGGCCGCATCCATCGTCGCCGCAAATGGTGTTGTAGAGCTTGTATGAGCCATGCACGACGAGCTTGTTGCCGTAGGAAAAGGCGCTCTGAAGTGTTGCGCTCCTTGTGTCCACCAGGTTGGCCAGGTCAGTGGCGCCATCGCCGTTGAAGTCGCCCTGCGTGCCGGCAAACCTCCAACCGCTGCCCATCACATTGTTTGCGGTCTTGTCGAGGGAGAAGCGGCTACCCGACCGATGCTCATAGGCGGCCGAGCCGGTGCTGCCGATTGTGCCCGTGGAGACGACGAGCTCCTGGCGTCCGTTGCCGTTCAGATCGGGAGCCGCGATAACCTGAGCGTCGTCGACGTCATGGGCTACCGAGTCGAAGGCAGCGCCATTCCAGTACCAGATCCTTCTCTTGTCGAAGTTGTGGACGCGGTCGATCTCGCCGTTGATGACAAAATCCACCTTGCCGTCGCCGTCGATATCCGCCAGAGCAACGTCCTTCCCGTCTACTCGATCCTTCGGATCACAGACGCGATTGTCAGGATTGCGCAATATTTCACCTCCTGGCGCGGATCGTCAATATTGAATAGAACTTTTGGCGCATCGCGAACACACTTTGGCGCAAAATGCATTATTTGCAAAATTCTTAAGATATTCTCCGTGCAGCGATTGCTGATTATACGACGACTTGCGCGGACGGACCGGATCGGCTAATGGATGGGCTCAGTGGAGATGACGGAGTCGCTGCGTCGCCTGTCCTTCACCGGCACTTGTGTCTCTGCGACTCCTCTGGCCGTCATTCAGCGTTAGTCCTTCTCGCAGCCAGGATGTTGACCACCGCAGTCACTGGTGATGTTGTCGGCACAGGCTGGTCGAACCACATCCTCAAGCAGCCGCCCTGCGCATCGTATTCATCAGGTGTGAGCCGCGGAGTGGATGTAGGCCAAGGCTCTTATGCCAAGCGAGGCATAAGAACCATTGTTCGGAGTTGGCCTTTTGGTGTGGAGCGGCGCGCGGACAGTGCGGCATTCAGCAGTGACGGCAGCCAACAGGACTTCGCGTAATTCTCTCCCACGCGCGGCGCTCCATCGACGCTTGGAAGGGCGAGCGCGCAGCCTTCGCTCCGAACATCGTCGCGGGTCGACGCAATATATCTGGAACCGGGAATAGCGCGAGGCCCGATTGTCCGATGCCCTATATATCCGCCAGGCGGCTGCTCGCTTGTAAGCAGCATTGCGGAGGAATTCGAAACGCAGCGCCTCTTTCTCGCCGCTGTCATCATGAGGCGATAATCGAGATCTTATGAGGCCATCCCCGGACGGCATCTAATCCATATGCACCGAGACGGCCGGCCCGCCTTTGGCGTTGGGCTTGCGCAGCAGGAGCAAAAGCGGAATCGACGTGATCGCCAGCACCATCAGCAGCTTGAAGTCGTCGACATAGGCGATCAGCGAAGCCTGCTGATTGACGATCTGGTCCAGGATGGCCCGGCCGGTCACGGTGTCCGGGGACATCATGTCCGGCAGCTGCCGCACCGCCGGACTGAAGGCGTTGACGTGCTCGCTCAGCAGTTGGTGGTTCACCTGGGTGTTGCGCGTGAGGAGTGCGGTGGTGACCGAGATGCCGATCGAGCTGCCGAGATTGCGCGACACGCTGTAGATGCCGGCGCCCTCGTCGAGATACAGCCGCGGCAGGGTCGAGAAGGCCATGGTCGAGAGCGGCACGAATACGAACCCCAGCCCGGCGCCCTGTACCAGCCCGTCGAGCATGAACTCGGTCTGCGAGATGTCGGCGTTGTAGCCCGTCATTCGCCACAGCGAGACGACGATCATGATCAACCCAGCCAGCAGCAGCAGGCGGGTGTCGGCCTTTCCGACCAGCCGGCCGACCATCATCATCGCCATCATGGTGCCGACGCCACGCGGGCCCATCACCAGCCCGGCCGTCACCACCGGATAGCCCAGCACGTTCTGCAGGAACGGCGTCGAAAGCGACATGACGGCATAGTAGATCGAGCCCACGACAGAGATGACGACGACCGCGATCACGAAATTGCGGTCGATAAACAGTCGTGGCCGGACGAAAGGAAACTCCGCCGTCAACATGTGCACGATGAACATGTAGAAGCCGAGTACCGCCAAGGTCAATTCGATGATGATCTCGAGCGAGTTGAACCAGTCCTGGTCCTGGCCGCGGTCGAGCATCATCTGCAACGCGCCGATGCCGAGGCTGAGCAGGCCGAAGCCGAGCCAGTCGAAGCGCTTCGACTCCTGACGTCCCGTGTTCGGCATGAACAGCAGGATGCCGGCCAGAGCCAGGGCGCCGATCGGAATTCGTGAGGATGGACCAGCCTTAGGGTCTCGATCGCGCCATATCCGGACATCGAGTTCGCGCCTTGACAGCGGACATGGATGAAGTACCGCGGAATCCCGGCGTTCTCGAATCGACCGGCTCGACCGAGGCGCCCGAAAGCGGCCGTCGTGCTCGACGTCGAAGAGCGGACAAGGCCCAAGGCGCACCTTTGCGGACAAGAGCTGCGCGCGAGGAGCGGTCAGCGAATCGCAATATGAGCTGGCTCCGGGCCGCGAGCTTAGCTTTGATGACGGAGTGGCACTCGCTTTCGCGACACCTGCGCTGAGCCGTGCATCGCGAGGCTCGCCGACTGTGCGCGCCGAGGCTAGGTAGGGTCGCTATGACAATGCGTTGCTGATTCGGAGCCGTACCGCCGTCGGCTTTTCGGGCGCACTTCCGAGCGGAACGTAGCTCGGGTTCAGGGTGCGAAACAGCGGCAATACCGCGGCGCCCCGGGCGGCGGCGTCGCGGCCGAGCGTCGCCCGCATCAGTCGCGGCCACCGTCGGTGCCGGCCGGAGCCAAGTGAACGGTAGAGTGGCTGCACCCGCTCGGACAGCCGCTCCAAGAGCCAATCCGGCGCGTCGCCCCCGAGGAGGATCGCCTCCGGGTCGAAGATGTTCTCTAGCATGTTGAGGCCCATCCGCAACGGCTCGACGGCATCGTCGAGCCAGCGCCCGAGACGCGGGTCGTCCGGCCCGATCTCGCGGTCGAACGCCTCGATCGACTGCAGCGACAGCCCCTGCCCCGCCAGGTCGCGGAAGGCGGCGTTGAGCGAGACATAGGCCTCGAGGCACCCGCGGTTGCCGCATTCGCAAAGCCGGCCGCCGGGCTGCACGATGACATGGCCGAACTCGCCGGCATTGCCGGCGGCACCGGAGAAGGGCCGGCCGTCGATCATCATGCCGGCACCCAGGCCGATGCCGAGGAAGACGTAGACGAAGGTCGAGAGCGACCGCGCCGCGCCATACAGCCACTCGGCGCTGGCAGCGGCAGTGGCGTCGTTCTCCAGCGACACCGGCAGGCCGACCGCGGCCTCCAGGTCGGCGGCGATGGTCAGGCCGTCCCAGCCGGGCAGGCTGGTCGGCCCCAGCCCCTCGACCTCGAACGGCCCAGGCATCACCAGCCCGACGCCGAGCAGTTGGTCCCTGGCGATGCCGGACTCGGCGATGATGGCGTCGACCTGCTGCTGCAGCCGCGGCACCGCCTGGTCGGGGCTGGGCGTATCGATCGGCTGCACCGCGCGCCGGCGCACCTGGCCCGCCAGATCCGCGAGGACCGCCACCAGCCGGCCACGGTCGAGCTGCAGGCCGATGGTGCAGCCGCCATCCGGATTGATCGCCAGCTGGATCGACGGCTTGCCGACCCCGGCGACCTTGCGCCCCTCCGGCCGCAGCAGCCCGGCCTCGTACAGCTCATCGGCGAGATTGACCACCGTCTGCTTCGACAGCCCCGTCAGGCGCGCGATATCGGCCCGGGACAGCGGCCCATGCAGGCGCACGGCATCGAACACGACCCAGAGATTGATCAGCTTGGCCTGCTCGATATTGGTCGCCTTCAACAGCATGGCCGTCCCCCAGTTCACCGGCGAGACTAGGCGCCGCATATTTATAAGTCAAATTGATAGCCTAATTGACGGACCGGGCGCGGACGCGCATTGTTGAGACGACCCGATCGGATTGCCCGCCCCAGTTTCAGGAACGCGGCGGTCGAAACCGGGACAAGAACGGGGAGAGCACCATGAGACGCACCCTGGCCCTGGCGGCGCTGCTGGCCGCCTTTGCCCCCGCCGCCACCGGCCTGACGGAAGAACCCTTCTACAAGGACAAGCTGGCGCTGGATCTGTCGGCGCCCCTGCCCGGCCCGGACGGCAGCGCGCCGACCCCGGCCAAGGATCTGAGCCTGAGCGACGCCGAGATCGGCACGCTGAAATCCGGTGGGCACAAGGCGGCGCTGCTGTGGCATGGCGGCGGCGACTGGGTGAACGCCGTCACCGCCGGCGCCAAGGCGCGCTTCGCCGAGCTGGGGATCGAGGTCGTCGCCACCGCCGACGCGCAATACGACCCGGCGAAGCAGGCCAACGACATCGAGACCGCGATGGCGCTGAGCCCGGACGTGATCCTGACCCTGATCCTCGATCCGGTGCAGGGCGCGGCGGCGCTCAAGCCGGCGGTGGCGAAGGGCGTCACCACCGTGCTGCTGAGCAACCCGGTGCAGGGCTTCACCGCCGGCAAGGACTATGTCGGCATCGTCACCGACGACATCGCCGCGATGGGCACGGCCGCGGCCGGCCTGATGAACGACGCGCTGGGCGGCAAGGGCGCGGTCGGCTTCATCTATCACGACGCCAAATACTTCATCACCAACGGCCGCGACAACGCCTTCCGGGCGACACTTGAGCAGAAGTACCCCGGCCTGGTGATCGTCGACGCCAAGGGCTTCACCGCTGAGCCGCAGACCTTCGACCTGGCCTCGGCGATGATCCAGCAGCACCCGGAGATCAAGGGCATTTATGTCGCCTGGGACGTGGCAGCGGAGGGCGTGGTCGAGGCGCTGCGCGCCGCCGGCCGCACCGATGTGAAGGTAGTGACCTACGACCTCGGCGCCAACAACGCGCTCGACATGGCCAAGGGCGGATCGATGTACGGCACCGTCGCCGACCAGCCCTACGAGATCGGCCGGGCGATGGCGACGCTGGCCGGCTATGGCCTGCTGAAGAAGCCGGCCCCGGCCTTCAACGCCGTCGGCCTAGTCGCCGTGACCAAGGCCAACCTGGCTCAGGGCTGGGAAGGGTCGCTGAAGCGGCCGCTCCCTGACGCCGTCGCCGGCGCGCTGAAGTGAGGGGCATGCGATGAGACGCAGCCTCGCCGCGGCCGCGCTGGCCGCCGTCGCCCTGGCCACGCTTCCGGCCGCAGCGCAGAAGCCCTTCTACGACACGCCCAGCAGCTTCGACCTGGGCAAACCCGAGACCGGACCGAACGGCGAGCCGGCGACGCCGGCCGGCCAGATCGGCCTGACGCCCGAGGAGATCGCCAAGGTCCAGGCCGGGCATTACAGCGCGGCCCTGCTCTGGGCCGGGTCGGGCGAATGGTACAACGCCCTCTCCGCCGGGGCCGAGGACAAGCTCAAGGAGCTCGGCATCAGCGTCGTCGCGCGCGCCGATGCGCAGTTCGATCCGGCGAAGCAGACCAGCGACGTGGAGACGGCGCTGGCCCTGAAGCCGAGCGCGATCCTGACCCTGATCGTCGACCCGGTGGCCGGGGCCGAGGCCTTTCGCCGGGCCAACGCGGCCGGGGTCAAGCTGGTGCTGGCCGACAACGGCGCCCAGGGCTTCGTCGCCGGCAAGGACTATGTCGGCATCGTCACCGGCGACCATATCGGCATGGGCCGCGCCGCGGCGCAGCTGATGAACGACGCGCTGGGCGGCAAGGGTGCGGTCGGCTTCATCTATCACGATGCCCAGTTCTTCGTGACCAACAACCGCGACGGCGCCTTCCGGGCGACGCTGGAGAAGGAGTATCCCGGCCTGATCATCGTCGACGCCAAGGGCTTCACGGCGGAGCCGCAGACCTTCGACATCGCCTCGGCGATGATCCAACAGCATCCGGAGATCAAGGGCATCTACGTCGCCTGGGACGTGGCGGCGGAGGGCGTGGTCGAGGCGCTGCGCGCCGCCGGCCGCACCGACATCAGGATCGTCACCCACGATCTTGGCGCCAACAATGCGCTGGACATGGCCAAGAGCGGATCGATGTTCGGCACCGTCGCCGATATGCCCTATGAGGTCGGCCAGGCCATGGCGGTGCTGGCGGCCTATGGCCTCTTGGGCAAGACGGCGCCGCCCTTCTCCACCGTCGGACTGGTGAAGGCGACCAAGGCCAATCTCGGCGCCGCCTGGGAGCAGTCCCTGCACAAGCCGCTGCCCGACACCGTCAAGGCCGCTCTGCAGTAGTCGCCGGAGAACAGGAGTCCCCATGTCCACCGCCGTCGCCAGGCTGTTCCGGGGCGGGCAGCTCAGCGCCTTCGTCGTCTATATCGGTTTCGTGGCGATCCTCGCCTTCTTCGCGGTCGCCTTGTCCGATCGGGGCTTCCTGACGCCCGAGAACATGATGACGATCATCCGGCAGACCACGCCGGTGACGATCATGGCGGTGGGAATGACCTTCGCGCTCTGCGCCGGCCAGATCGACCTGTCGGTCGGCGCCACCGTGGCCCTGGCAGCGCTGATCACCGCCGTGGTGATGCGCGAGACCGGGATGGCCCTGGCGATCCCGGCCGGCCTTCTCTGCGGCGCGCTGATCGGGGTGGTCAACGGCCTCCTGACCGTGACGCTGCGCATCCCGGCACTGCTGGTCACGCTCGGCACCATGGGGATCATCACCGGCATCGCCCGGGTGCTGACCAACCTGGAATCGGTACCGATCACCAGCGACGCCTATACCTTCGTCTTCGGCTCCGGCGATATCGGCCCGGTCTCGGTGCTGTTCGTCTGGACACTGGTCGCGCTGGTGGTCGGCCATCTGGCGCTGAACAACACCGCCTATGGTCGCCGGGTGCTGGCCACGGGCGGCGAGGTGCAGGCGGCCCGCGCCGCCGGCATCAGCACAGTGCGGGTGACCATCGGCGTCTTCGTCGTCACCGGCATGACCGCGGCCCTGGCCGGCATGCTGTATGCCGGCCGGCTGCACGGCGCCCGCTATACGCTGGGCGAGACCGACCTCCTGACCGTCATCGCCGCGGTGGTGATCGGCGGCACCAGCCTGTTCGGCGGCAAGGGTTCGGTGCTGGGCGCCGTGGTCGGGTCCTGGCTGCTGGGCGTGCTGAACAACGGGCTGATCCTGATGGGGTTCAGCGTGTCCGACCAGATGATCGCGCGCGGCGTGATCCTGATCCTGGCCGTCGCCATCAGCCTGCGGGAGACCCGGCAATGACTGACGATGTTCCGGCGCTCGAGGTCCGCGGCCTGTCGAAGCATTTCGGCCCGGTCGAGGCGCTGTCCGATGTCGACCTAGCGGTCCGGCGTGGCGAGGTGCTGGCCCTGCTAGGGGACAACGGTGCCGGCAAGACCACGCTGACGCGCTGCATCAGCGGCCTGTACCGCGCCACCGCCGGTACCGTGCTGGTCGACGGCAAGGAGGTGCAGATCGCGACGCCGCAGGACGCCCGCGACTGCGGCATCGAAACGGTGCATCAGGGCCTGGCCCTGGTCGGCAAGATGGATGTTGCCGCCAACCTGTTCCTGCATCGCGAGATGGTCCACCCGAACCCGCTGCTGAAGGCGCTGGGCTGGCTCGACAAACGGGCCATGGCGGCGGAGGCGACGCGGATCCTGGAGAAGTTGAAGGTCCGCGTGCCCCCGTCCGGCGTGCCGATCGAGCGGCTGTCCGGCGGCCAGCGCCAGGCCGTCGCCATCGGCCGCGCCGTCGGCTGGGGCAAGCACATCGTGATCCTGGACGAGCCGACCGCCGCTCTGGGCGTCGAGCAGTCCAGGCATGTCAACGAGCTGATCCTGACGCTGAAATCACAGGGCGTCGCCGTGCTGCTGATCAGCCACAACATGCAGCACGTCATCGAGACCTGCGACCGCGCGGTGGTGCTGCGCCACGGACGCAAGGTCGGCGATGTCCGCATTCCCGACGTCACCGCCCGCGACCTCGTCGACCTCATCACCGGCGCCGTCCGCGCCGCCGCCTGACCGGGACCCCGCCGATGTTTCTCAACGCCCTCGTCGCCAAGAACCGCGCCTTCGTCGAGGTCGCGGTGACGCTGCACCAATCCGGCGCGGTGCCGGCCAATTCCTATCTCCTCGACCTCGACACCATGCGCGCCAATGCGGCGGCGCTGGCGGCGACAGCCGGAAGGCTGGGCCTGACCGTCTATGCCATGACCAAGCAGTTCGGCCGCAACCCGCCGGCGCTGGATGCCATCCGGGCCGGCGGCATCGACCGCTTCGTCGCCGTCGACATGGCCTGCGCCCGGCCGATCCACCGGTCCCGCCACAAGCTCGGCCATCTCGGCCACCTGTCGCAGGTGCCGCGCGGCGAGGCGCGCGAGGGCGCCCGGATGCGGCCGGAGATCTGGACCGTGTTCAATGCCGAGAAGGCGGCGGAGGCAGCCGATGCCGCCGCGGCGGAGGGCCATGTGCAGGACCTGGTCGCCCGCGTCTTCGCCCAGGGCGACCGCTTCTATGACGGCCATGAGGGTGGCTTCGCGGCGGAGGAGATCGAGCGCGTGGCCGACCTGCTGGACGAGCGGCCGGGCGGCCGCTTCGCCGGCATCACCAGCTTCCCGGCCCTGCTGTTCGACGAGGCCAGCGGCGCGGTGACGCCGACGCCGAACCTGCGCACGCTGGAGGCCACGGCGAAACGGGTGGCGGCGACCGGGCGCAAGGACCCGGTGATCAATACCCCCGGCACCAACTCCGCCGCGGTGATGCAGGTGCTGGCCGATGCCGGCGCCACCCAGGTGGAACCGGGCCACGCCCTGACTGGCACCACGCCGCTGCACGCCATCCGCGACCTGCCGGAGAACCCGGCGATGATATATCTCACCGAGATCTCGCACATCCACCAGGGCACGCCCTTCTGCTTCGGCGGCGGCCTCTATGTCGACCCGGTGTTCAAGGACTATCCGGTCAAGGCGCTGGTCGGCGGCGACGCCGACACGGCGCTGCGCCAGGCGGTGCCCGCAACCATCCCGGCGCCGGCGATGATCGATTATTACGGCAAGCTGCATCCCGAGGCCGGGCGGACGGTGCGGGTCGGCGATACGGTGATCTACGGTTTCCGTGCCCAGGCCTTCGTCCGCCGGGCCTATATCGTCCCGATCGAGGGCATCCACGGTGGCACACCGCAGGTCCGCGGCATCTGGACCCCCGAGGGCCGCGAGGCGGTGTTCACCTGATGGCCGGCGATCTCCACACCCGCATCCGCGCCGCGATCGACGCCGACGAAGCGGTCGGCTTGCTGCAGCGCGCCATCCGCACCCCCAGCGTCACCGGCACCGAGGCGGCGTTCGGGGCGTTGGTGGCCGACGAGCTGCGGCGCCTGGGCTGCGAGGACGTCACGGTCGAGGACTGCCTGCCCGGCCGCCCGGTGGTCTGGGGCGTGCGCAGAGGCAAGGGGCGAGGCCCGCGGCTGATGGTGCTGGGCCATCTCGACACCGTGCATGTCCGCGGCTGGGCGGAGCACTGGGCCGGCGATGCGCGGCAGGACCCGTTCTCCGCCGTGATCGTCGACGGCGAGATCTGGGGCCGCGGCTCAGGCGACCTGAAGGCGGGGATCTGCACCGGCCTGTCGGCCCTGGCCACGCTGGACCGCGCCGGTTGCGTGCTGGACGGCGACGTCGTCTTCGTGTTCATCGCCGACGAGGAGAGCGGCGAGCCGGGCACGGGCGTCTCGGCCGGGATCAAGGCCGTGGTGCCGAAGATCCAGCGCGGCGAGATCCCGAATGCCGATTTCGCCATCTATGTCGAGCCGACCCGGCTGGCCGTCTTCCCGGCTCAGATCGGCTTCTTCATCACCGAGATCACGGTCACCGGCCGCTCCGCCTATTTCGGCATGCCGGAGAAGGGCGTCGACGCATTGAAGGCCGGCCATGCCATCCTGTCCGCCCTCTGGTGCCACTCGGCCGAGCTGGAAAGCCACGGGATCCACGAGCTGATCGGGCGCGGCTTCCTGCTGGTCACCGGCATGGAGGCCGGCGGCTACATCGCGGTGCCGGAACGCTGCAGCCTGAGCCTGATCCGCAAGCTGCGCCCCGGAGAGGATCTCGGCCGGGCGAAGGAGGAGCTGGAGGCGGTGATCCGCGGCGCCGTGACCGACCCCGAGGTGACGGTCGACATCGCCTTCCCGGCCGGGCGCGACCACCCGGTCGGCGGCATGCCTTTCGAGACCGACGCGGCCGCGGCCCCCGTCGTGCTGCTGCAGGAGGCGGTTCGCGCGGCGATGCCAGGCCGCGGCGGAATCGAGGGCGCGCCCTTCTGGTCGGAGGGGTCCTTCACCGCGAACCAGTTGGGCATCCCGACGGTCTATTGCGCCCCCGGCGACATTTCGAACTGCCACACCTTCCAGGAGCGGGTGCCGGTCGCGGAGTATCTGGCCGGGGTGGAGGCCTTCGCCCTGTTCATGGCGCGCTTCTGCAGCTGGAAGGGCTAGGCGACAGCCTTGGAGGGATGGTCCTCACTAGCCGGAGCCGGTCTCGTTGGCGGAGAAATGCATCTGGCGCCTTGGTGTGACTGTGGTCTGCAGCCAATCTGTGCCAACAGCGCCAAATCCGGCTGTTGCGCTGACGCCCCGAAACCGGTCGTCCCCTAAACCCGTCGGCTCCCGCCCCTTCACGGCCTGCCTCAGCCGGGCTGAGTTCCGGTAACCGGACGTTGACCGGCCCTCCCCAAAGCGGACACGACTGCATGCGGCCCGGTTGCGGAAGCTACGCCGATGCGCGTTGGACGGCTGCTCTTTTCATCCTTGTCCACTTCAAGCGTCGCCGATGACCTGCCGCGCGTCAGTCGCGCGATACGGACAGCCCCTCGAGAAGCGGAGCGTACGCGGCCAGCCTGCGGGATACGAACTCTGTGAAGAGCCGCACGCGCTTCGTCTTGCGTGTCTCCCCCTGTGTGAGAAGCCAGAGCGTTCCGTGCGTGTGCAGGTCGGTGCCCGGCACCCTCGCCAGCAGGGGGTCGGCATCTCCGACGAAGCACGGCAGTGTCGTGATCCCGAGCCCTTGCCGTACTGCAGCGATCTGCGCCTCGCCGTCCGTGGTCCTGAACGGAACCCCCGTGGTGCGAACCTCACCCTCGCCGGCCCAGTCTGGGATTCCATGGACGCTGATGACGATCCACCGGATGGGGTCATGCATGCCCGCGTGCCACGCGGCCAGTCGATCGCGGGACATGTAGACGCCTCCGAACACCTCCGGTCCCTTCAGGCCGTGAAGATTGGGCGGCAGGGTTTTGCGGTCATAGACGACGCGGATCGCGACGTCGGCCTCCCGGTTGGTCAGATTTGCCAGCTCGCCGGACGACAGGATTTCCATCTCGATGTCCGGATGAAGACGCGCGAAATCGGCGAAGTCCGGCATGAGCAGGTGCGTTGCGAGGGGCGGCGCCAGCGTCACCCGCAGAAGCCCGCGCACGCTCTGGTCGCGGCCGAAGACGCGCGTCTCCAGCTGGTGCGACGACGCTTCCATCTGGGCCGCGAGCTCGAGGACCTCCTCCCCCGCAGCCGTAAGGCGGTAGCCCGAAGGCAGCTTCTCGAACATGTGCGCCCCGAGCCGTTCCTCGAGCTGGGCGACGCGTCGCAGCACGGTCGAGTGGTTCACCCCGAGGCGCTGAGCGGCGGCCCGCACCGAGCCTCCGCGCGCGACGGCAAGAAAGTAGCGAACATCATCCCAGTCGATCATGGTGCAATCCAGCACCGCGGGGTGCGCCTTCCAAAGCGCATGTCCGACACCATCAAACAGCATCTCGTATATGGGCAGCACTGGCGGTGATCATAGCCCATGCCGAGGAGCGCGGCCCAATCCCGAACGGCGAACACCGATCGTCGTGGCTGTCGTCAGCCGTCCAGCCGGATCGATTTCGCACCACCGATGTGCGTGCTTCCGCACTCAACGCCTGACTCCGGCGGGCCCATCTCGAGGTCTCGGGGACCTCCCCGATCGGCAAAGAGGAGTTTGAAGGAAGTCATGGGAAAGCTTGAGGGTAAGGTCGCCGTCATCACGGGCGGATCTAGCGGCATGGCGCTGGCGAGCGCCAAGCGGTTCGTTGAAGAAGGCGCTTATGTCTTCATCACGGGCCGGAGGCAGGAGGCGCTGGACGAGGCCGTCAAGGTGATCGGCCGGAACGTGACCGGCGTGCGCGGCGACGCGGCCAATCTCGACGACCTCGACCGCCTGTTCGACACGGTCAAGCGGGCAAAGGGCAGGATCGACGTCCTGTATGCGAGCGCCGGTACGGGCGAAGGCGTCCCACTGGGCGAGATTACCGAACAACACTTCGATACGACCTTCAACCTGAATGCGCGCGGCACGCTGTTTACGGTCCAGAAGGCGTTGCCGCTGTTCAACGATGGCGGATCGATCTTCATGACCGGGTCGGTTGCTTCGATCAAAGGTTTTCCTGGTTACAGCGTGTATGCGGCGAGCAAGGCGACACTGCACGCATTCGCACGCGGGTGGCTCAACGAACTCAAGGGCAGGAATATCCGGGTGAACGTGCTGCACCCGGGGCCGATCGCCACGCCGATGCAGGACCAGGTCCTCACCGAGGAGGCGAAGCAAATGTTCGAATCCCTGATCCCGCGGGGAAAGATGGGTCGTTCTGAGGAAATTGCGGCGGTCGCGCTGTTTCTTGCTTCAGACGATTCGAGCTTCGTGAATGGGGTGGAGTTGTCTGTCGACGGCGGCTTCTCGGCCATCTGAATTCGCGCCGGATCGCGGGAAGCGGCTGACCGGCGGGAACCAGCGTGTCCATGGTGGAACGACTTCCGCGCGGCCGGGCCGACCGTCCAGGCGGAAGTCGTTCACGGAATGACCTCTACTCGAAGGTCGCCACTCAGCGGAGCGGATAACCCAGCGCTTCTGGAGGCCGGGGAAGCAATATCAACACGGATCGGAGAAGCATTGTGAGCTATGCGATTGTAGGATTCGGCGCGGTAGGCCAGGCCCTCGCCCGCGCCTTCGCCCGTAGGAACATCATGGTGACCGTCGCGAGCCGCCGGCGGCCCGAGGCGCTGGCGCCGCAGGCTCGGGCGATTGGCCCCACGGTCGTCGCCAAGTCGCTGCGGGATGCAGTCGGGGCCGACACGATCATCCTGGCGGTCCCGTTCTGGGAGCACCGCGAGGTTGCGAAGGCCCTGCCGAGCTGGGAAGGCAAGACGGTCATCGACGCCACGAACACGTTTGGAGTTCCCCCGGAAGAGCTGGACGGCCTCCCGTCCTCCGCTTTCGTCGCGAAGGCGTTCACCGGCGCCAGGTTCGTGAAAGGTTTCAATCACCTGGTTGCGGCCACCTTGGCTGCCGACCCGGTTGTCGAGGGCGGCCACCGGGTCGTCTTCCTGTCGAGTGACGACGAGGACGCAACCGTTCCCGTGGCGGCCTTGGCCAAACAACTCGGATTCGCACCCGTCAAGCTGGGAAAGCTCAACGAGGGTGGCGCGCTGGTGCACGCACGTGGTCGCGCTTGGGGCCAGTTGATCTTCCAGGATTTGTTCAAGAAGGAGCAGTAACCACTTTCAGAGGTGCTGCTTCCCCGGGCGCCAGCCATGAGCGTCCACGTGGGCTTAGTCGTAATGCGAGGTCTGGAAGTGGCGAGGCTTCGACGTCCCCTTTCCCCCAGCCAAATTTCAGAAGGTCGGCTTAACAGAAAGCGGCCCTCGCGCGCCATCTCCCGTTCAAGGCCTTTGCACACAGCCTGCCCCCCCCCTGCGGGGTCAGCCCTGCCGCCGCTCCGGAGTCTCAACGACGGCCGGGCCAGCCGGCGAGAGGGCGCCACAAGCGGCCGCGACGCCAGCGCCTCAGAACCGGACATTGTCCGATCGAGGCCAATCAGCCAGTTTGCGCCCAGTCAAGCGCCGCTCATAGTGGATCCACTCGCGACCGATTGAGTGGGCCGCAATGGAACAGCTTCGAGCGCTCGATCAACGGATAGTTTGCGGCCTCGAGAGGGTTGGCGCTGAACCGTCCTTTGCTCGTGAACATCTCTGGCTGACTTTCTACCTGGCAGGCTCTGAACATGGGCTGGCGAAGGTAGCCGGGAGCCTTGCCGCCCAAGGGTGGAGCAGTGTCGGAGGGTGGGAAACCGCCTTCATCTATCCCAAGAGGCAGGTCCGGAAGGCTGCCCCAGAGATCCTTCAGGTAGCCTACGACGTCGAAGAGCTTTGCCACCCTCACGGCGTGAAGATCCTACAGATCGATGCGGATACGAGCCCTAACGTGGACCAGTCGACGTTCGTCTGCCTCTTTCGCTCTCCACCTTAGATCGCCATCAGCGCCTTCGGCGCGCTGCCTCTGGCTCCGGCGCGCCATGAGGAGACGTCGTTTGGGCCTCCGAAAGCGGACATCATGTGAATCCGTAGAATTTGGCACCGTCTCGACCGAACGGGCGTCAGGCGGCTCTCCGGGAACCGGTCTCGGCCATATCGTCTCTGGCGGATACGGCGACAGCCGCCTCGCCATCCGCCGAGCGGAGGGCCGGTCCGGCAGCTGCCTAGCCGGCCTTGACGATCCGGAAGCCCTCGATCTCCTTCACCACCGGCAGGCCGCTCCAGCGCTCGCTGTCGTGCAGGATGATCAGGCGGCTCATGTCGCCGTCGATGGCGTCGTTGATGCGGTCGATGGTCTTCAGCTGCTCCCAGACGCTGCCGACGCCGTTCGCCAGGGGCACATAGACGCCATCATGGTTGTGGCCGCAGATGTTGCTTGCCGCATAGATGCAGTCGCCTGAAATGACGAGGCGACCGCGGGAGGTCTCCAGGATGACGAATTGCTGGCCCAGTGTGTGGCCCTCACCCAGACGCAGATGCAGACCGGGCAGGATGTCGTCGCGGTCGCCGTCCACCAAGTGCAGCCGGTGCTCGACCGACGCGTCGAAGGCGCGACGCAGGTCGTCCGGGTTGATGATCTGGGTCAGGAAGCCGAAGCGCGGCGGCAGGGCCATGGCCTCGATCCAACTCAGGATCTCCCGCTTTTGCACATAGATCTGCGCGTTCGGGAACTTGCCGATCGATCCCATATGGTCGAAATGGGCGTGGCTCAGCACGATGTCGGTGACGGCTTCGGGTGCCACGTCCAGCTCGGCCAGCATGCGCAGCGGCGAGATCCAGTGCGGGATGCCGAAGCGCACGCTCATCTCCTCGCCGCTGCCCTCCTTCATGAAGCCGGTGTCGACCAGGACGGTCCGGCCCGGCTGTCGCGCCAGCACGAAGGAGAACGGCAGATCGACAACGCCCTCGTCATGGGTGCCGTGGACCAGGCTGGCCACCGGCTGGTCCTTGGACCGGGCAAACTCGACGATATGGACGTCCCAGAGCGGGGCCGATGCAGATGACATGCCGGAACCTCAACTTTCCGCGATGGTCCGGCCCAGGCTGGACAGCCCGACCGCGACGATGAGAATGGCGCCCTGGAGGACGTATTGGGAGTAGGTCGGCGCGCCGAAGATGTTCAGCCCGTTGAAGCCGAAGGCAATGATCAGGGCGCCGATCATGGTGCCCAGCACGTGGAACTCGCCATCGCGCAGCGTGGCGGAGCCGAGGAACACCGCGGCGAAGGCGGTCAGCAGATAGCTGTCGGCCGCGCTGGTGGTGCCGCTGCCGAGGCGGGAGGCGAGAAGGATACCGGTCAATGCCGCGCAGACCCCGGAGACGACGAAGCCGAGGATCTTGATGCGGTCGACATTGATGCCGGCCAGTCGGGCCGCTGCCGGATTGCCGCCGACGGCCTGAATCTCCTGCCCCAGCGCCGTGCGCTCGACCAGGACCCACAGCCCCCCCAGGACCAGCGCCATCACCACGATGTTGTTCGGTATGCCGAACAGCCATCGCCCGAGCGAAAGCTCGAGGAAGGCGTCCGGCACGCCCGAGACGATCGGGACGCCAGCGGAATAGGCGAAGGACAGGCCGGTGAGGATGGTACCGACGCCCAGCGTGGCGATCACCGAATTGACCTTGATCTTGGTCACGATCAGCCCGTTGATCAGCCCGATCAGCGCCCCGAGCGCCAGGACGATCAGGATGGCGACCGGGATCGGCAGGTCGCTGGCGACGATCAGCCCCGTGACCAGCACGCCGTGCAGGCTGGCGGCGAAGCCGATCGAGAGGTCCAGTTCGCCCACCACCACGGCCAGCGTCAGCCCACCCGCGATGATCATCGCCAGCGAGGCCTGGTTCAGCACGTTGGTGAAGTTGTTGACGGTGGGAAAGGCGCGCGGGGAGAGAAGCGAGAAGGCCAGCACCATCGCCAGCAGGCCGATGATGGTCGCATAGCGCGCGAACAGGCCGAGGGCCAGCCTGGACTGCGGCGACAAGCGGCGGCTCGCCACGGCGGTGTGCGTCATCCGATTCTCCTGCCGGCGGCCGCGGCATCGCCGGCGGCATAGCTGGCCTCGATGATGGAATTGCGGGTGATCGACGGCCCCGTCAACTCCCGCACGATGCGGCCCTCGGCCATCACCAACACGCGGTCGCAGAGGTCGGGCAGCTCGTCCGGCTCCGACGAGATCACCAGGATCGACATGCCTCGGGCGGCCAGGTCGCGCAGCAGGCGATGGATCTCGCCGCGCGAGCCGATGTCGACGCCGCGCGTCGGCTCGTCCAGGATCAGGACCTTGGGGCCGCGCAGCAGCCAGCGGCCGATCACGACCTTCTGCTGGTTGCCGCCGCTCAGCCGCCCCACCGGCGTCTCGATGCTGCGGGTCTTGACGGCGAGGTCGCGGACGATCTCCAGCGACGACGCCTCGCGCCGCCGGTGGCTGATCAGCGGC
>NZ_JANX01000034.1 GCF_000767795.1 Inquilinus limosus MP06
ACCAGCGGGCGCGGATCGCCCGCGCCACCGCCGCCCCGGCCCGCTCCATCAGCACGATGCCGGGGGTGCCGGCAGCGATGGTGCGGCGGTCGGCCTCGCCCATCTCCGCCGCGGTCAGCAAGGCGAGGTCCGAGAGCATCACCGCTTGATCGTCCCGACCGCCTCCTTGAAGGCCGACAGGTCGGCGCGGGCGGCGTCGCGCAGCAGGGTGATCTCGGCCGGGCCGATGACGATGCGGCAGCCATCCCGCACCATCTCGGCCGGCGAGCGGCCGAGCGAGGGCAGCGAGCCGAGCCATTTGCCGCTGTCGATGATGGCGCGCTCGGCCCGGCGAATCGTGTCGTGCACCTCGGGGTCGTCGAAGCGGCCGAGCTTGCCGAGGCTGCCGGACAGGTCCCACGGGCCGATGAACAGCCCGTCGACGCCGTCGACCGCGGCGATGTCGGGAATCGCCTCCACCCCCTGCCGGGTCTCGATCTGGCACAGGATCAGCAGGTTGTCGGAGATGGTCTGCTGGTAGTCCGGCGCCAGGCCGAAATCGGCGCCGCGGGCGATGCCGTAGGCGACGCCGCGGATCCCGGCCGGCGGATAGCGGCAGGCGGCGACCGCCGCCTCCGCCTCGGCCTTCGAGCTGACCTGCGGCACCATCACGCCCTCGGCGCCGATGTCGAGAATGCGCTTGGCGTAGACCGGGTCGTTCCAGGGCATGCGGACGATGCCGGTGGCCGGGGTGCCGGCCAGCGCCTGCAGGCACGGCACCGCGTCGGCGACCGAGGCCGGCCCGTGCTCATGGTCCAGCAGCACGATGTCGTAGCCGGCGAGGCCCAGCAGCTCGGAGATCAGCGAATGGCCGATGCCCTGCCAGCAGCCATAGACGGGCTCACCCGCCCGCAGCTTCCGTTTCGCGGCGTTCGGTCGATACAAGGCAGCCTCCTCCGATGCGGTGGAGACAGGCGTATCAGATGATGACGGGAGGGGAAATGGGGCGACCGATGGGACTCGAACCCACGACAACTCGGACCACAACCGAGGGCTCTACCAACTGAGCTACGGCCGCCACAGCATTTGCGGCGGGTGATATGAGGCATCGCCGTGGCGGCGTCAAGCGTTAGCCTGCATCTCTCCCACTCATTGTGCCCTGCGCCCTCGTCCCATGCCCGCAGGGCAGGAGAGCGGCGCAGCGCGATGCTGTTGCATCGGGCAAGCCGTTCGACGAACCCTGCGGGCATGAGACGAGGGGCCGAAGGGTCGTCTTGCGGCGGCCGCCTGCGGGCGCGGGCCGCTCGACCGTATGTCCCTATACGCTCTTCGCGGCCCGCGCCCTCATTCGACTCACCGCAAGGCGACGCAGGGCGCAAGGAGTGGGAGAGATGCAGGCTGGACGCAATCCCGCTCAACGAAGACGTTGCCGAGCATGACCGCGGCGATCCCAGGCGCCATAGTCCGCCGCGACACACCTCAACAAGGGAAGGCATGATGCTGATCCAGTCGGCCGCCATGGCCAATCTCGGCACCGAGACCGCGTTCGACGTGCTGGCGCGGGCCCAGGCGCTGGCGGCGCAGGGCCGCGACATCATCAATCTCGGTATCGGCCAGCCCGATTTCCGCACCCCCGACCATATCGTCGAGGCCGGGGCCAAGGCGCTGCGCGATGGCCATCACGGCTACACCCCGGCCGGCGGCATCCCGGCGCTGCGCCGGGCCGTGGCCGACGACCTGGAGGCGCGGCGCGGCGTCACCATCGATCCCGACGACGTGGTGATCATGCCCGGCGGCAAGGTCACCATGTGGTTCGCCATCCTGATGTTCGGCGAGCCGGGCGCCGAGATCCTGTACCCCAACCCCGGATTCCCGATCTACGAATCCGCCATCCGCTTCACGGGCGCCACGCCGGTGCCGGTGCGGCTGCGCGAGGAGAACGGCTTCGCCTTCTCGGCCGAGGAGGTGCTGTCGCAGATCACGCCGCGCACCCGCCTGCTGATCATCAACAGCCCGGCCAACCCGACCGGCGGTGTGGTGCCGAAGGCCGAGCTGGACCGCCTGGCCGCCGGGCTGGAGCGGCACCCGCATGTCGCGGTGCTGAGCGACGAGATCTACAGCCGCATCCTCTATGATGGCGCCGAGCACAGCTGCTTCCTCTCCTACCCCGCCCTGCGCGACCGGGTGATCCTGCTGGACGGCTGGTCGAAGACCTATGCCATGACCGGCTGGCGGCTGGGCTGGAGCGTCTGGCCGAAAGCCCTTCGCGAGGGCGCGACGCGGCTGGCCGTGAACTCGCATTCCTGCGTCAATGCCTCCGCCCAATATGCCGGCATCGCCGCGCTGCAGGGGCCGCAGGACGCGGTCGACACCATGTGCGCCGCCTTCGCCGAGCGCCGCCGCGTGGTGGTCGACGCGCTGAACCGCCTGCCGGGCGTGCGCTGCGTCGAGCCGGGCGGCGCCTTCTATGCCTTCCCCAACATCACCGGCACCGGGATGACGGCCAAGGCGCTGCAGACCAAGCTGCTCGAGGAATGCGGCGTCGCCACCATCGCCGGCACCAGCTTCGGCGCCATGGGCGAGGGCTTCCTGCGCCTGTCCTACGCCAACAGCGTCGACGCCATCCGCCAAGCGATCGACCGCATGGCGGGCGCCCTGGCTTGATCGAAGCCCAAAGAAGCAGCACTATGCCTAAATTCTAAGCACGCCCCTGTTCACCCCCGGTCGCCGGCCAGGAGTCGGCGACTGGCACGGGGCTTGCTTCACAGTGTCGGCGAGAGCGTTCCGCACCCGGCGGTGGCGCGCAAACGATCCAAGGGAACGGTTCCGAACCCATGAAGAAAGTCGAAGCCATCATCAAGCCGTTCAAGCTCGACGAGGTGAAGGAGGCCCTTCACGAGGTCGGGATCAAGGGCATCACCGTGACCGAGGCGAAGGGCTTCGGCCGCCAGAAGGGCCATACCGAGCTGTATCGCGGCGCGGAATACGTGGTCGACTTCCTGCCCAAGGTGAAGGTCGAGGTGGTCATGGAGGACGCCCTGGTCGAGCGTGCGATCGAGGCCATCCAGCAGGCCGCCCAGACCGGCCGGATCGGCGACGGCAAGATCTTCGTCACCCCGGTGGAGGAGGTCATCCGCATCCGCACCGGTGAGAAGGGCGCCGACGCCATCTGAGCGCCGGCCCGTACCAGCCGCCCAAGAACGTCTCTCAAGAAACGCAAACACAGTCCGAACACAGGAAGAAAGAATCATGGCCGACGGTGTGACCAAGGTCCTCGATCTGATCAAAGAGAACGACGTCAAATACGTCGATTTCCGTTTCACCGATTTCCGCGGGAAGGTGCATCACGTCAGCCAGCACGTCTCGACGGTGGACGAGGACATGCTGACCGACGGCGTCATGTTCGACGGCTCGTCGATCGCCGGCTGGAAGGCGATCAACGAGTCCGACATGATCCTGATGCCGGATGTCGACACCGCGGTCATGGACCCCTTCGCCGCCCAGGCGCAGCTGAACATCACCTGCGACATCCTGGAGCCGGCCACCGGCCAGCCCTACAGCCGCGACCCGCGCTCGATCGCCAAGTCGGCAGAGCGCTACATGGCGTCGCTCGGCATCGGTGACACCGCCTATTTCGGCCCCGAAGCCGAGTTCTTCATCTTCGATGACGTCCGCTACCAGCAGAACACCACCTCGGCCTTCTACTACCTCGACAGCGAGGACGCGTCGGAGAACAGCGGCAAGGTCTATCCGGACGGCAACCGTGGCCACCGTGTGCAGCCGAAGGGCGGCTATTTCCCGGTGCCGCCGCTGGACGCCGCGCACGACCTGCGCGCCGAGATGCTGACCACCCTCGCCGAGATGGGCGTGACGGTCGAGAAGCACCACCACGAGGTGGCGGCCTCGCAGCATGAGCTGGGCATCAAGTTCGAGACCCTGATCAGGAGCGCCGACGCGCTGCAGGCGTTCAAGTATGTCGTGCACAACGTCGCCGACGCCTACGGCAAGAGCGCGACCTTCATGCCGAAGCCGGTCAAGGGCGACAACGGCTCGGGCATGCATGTTCACCAGTCGATCTGGAAGGAAGGCAAGCCGACCTTCGCCGGCTCGGGCTATGCCGACCTGTCGGACACCGCGCTGTACTACATCGGCGGCATCATCAAGCACGCCAAGGCGCTGAACGCCCTGACCAACCCGTCGACCAACAGCTACAAGCGCCTGATCCCGGGCTTCGAGGCGCCGGTGCTGCTGGCCTATTCGGCCCGCAACCGCTCGGCCTCCTGCCGCATCCCCTACGTGTCCTCGCCGAAGGGCAAGCGCGTCGAGGTGCGGTTCCCGGACCCGACCGCGAACCCCTACCTCGCCTTCTCGGCCATGCTGATGGCCGGCCTGGACGGCATCCAGAACAAGATCCATCCGGGCGAGGCGATGGACAAGAACCTGTACGACCTGCCGCCGGAGGAGCTGAAGAACGTCCCGACCGTCTGCGGCTCGCTGCGCGAGGCGCTGCTGGCGCTCGAGGCCGACCACGCCTTCCTGCTGAAGGGCGACGTGTTCACCAAGGACATGATCGAGGCCTATCTCGAGCTGAAGTGGGAAGAGGTGTACGCCTTCGAGCACACCCCGCACCCGATCGAGTTCCAGATGTACTACTCGGTCTGAGTCCGAGGTTCGGTCTTTCCCTTTCTGTCATTGCCGGGCTTGACCCGGCAATCCAGAGGGCCTCGACAGACTCTGGATGCCCGGGTCAAGCCCGGGCATGACATCGGGGAAGCTGAGAGACTCCAGCCAATCCAGACTCATGGAGACCCCGCCGGCGACGGCGGGGTTTTTCTTGCGCGAACGACAGGCGGGAGAGGCTTGCGGTTGCCCGCGCCACCTGCTGATATCGTTACCAGCAGCGCAGCGGCCGGAAGCGGGAGATCCTCAGGATCCCGGCCGGCCAGGCGCGGTGCCGCCAGGGGTCCCCGACGGTCCGCCCCGTGGCCTCGCGTCCTGCCGAAACAAGAAACGAGGCCAAATTGACAGGGACGGCAATCGACGTTGTCGATGTCACCAAGGTGTTCGGCAGCGACCAGAGCGGCGCGGTCCGGGCCCTGAACGGCGTATCGGTCCAGATCCGGGACAACGAGTTCTTCACCCTTCTCGGCCCGTCCGGCTGCGGCAAGACCACGCTCTTGCGCATGATCGCCGGATTCGAGGAGCCGACCAGCGGCCACATCCTGCTGCACGGTAAGCCGATCGAGGGGCTGCCGCCGCATAGGCGGCCGGTCAACACCGTGTTCCAGAGCTATGCCCTGTTCCCGCACATGACGGTGCGCGAGAACATCCGCTTCGGCCTGGAGATGAAGGGCGTCGAGCGCAGCCGGGCCGATGCCCGCGTCGCCGAGATGATTGCCCTGGTCAAGCTGGGCGGGATGGAAGGCCGCAAGCCGGCGCAGCTGTCCGGCGGCCAGCAGCAGCGCGTCGCCCTGGCCCGGGCCCTGGCCAGCGAGCCGCAGGTGCTGCTGCTGGACGAGCCGCTGTCGGCCCTCGACCTCAAGCTGCGCAAGGAGATGCAAATCGAGCTGAAGCGGCTGCAGACCGAGACCGGCATCACCTTCATCTTCGTCACGCACGACCAGGAGGAGGCGCTGACGATGTCGGACCGGATCGCGGTGATGAGCCAGGGCGAGATCCTGCAGATCGGCGGCCCGCGGGACATCTACGACCGGCCGACCCGGCGCTTCGTCGCCCATTTCATCGGCGAGACCAACTTCTTCGAAGGCCCCCTCGCCGCCCGCCTGGGCTGCACCGACGGCGCCACGCTGGCGGTGCGGCCGGAGCGGATCCTGCTGACCGCCGAGGCCGGTCCGGGCAGCCTGGCCGGGACGGTGGAGACGGTGGTCTATGTCGGCACCGACACCACCTACCACATCCGCCTGGCCGATGGCGGCCCGCTGGTCACCGCCCGGCTGCAGAACCGCACCGGGGCGCAGCAGAGCTTCCAGCCCGGCGAGCGGGTGGGCGTCGGCGTGCCGGCCGGTGCCGGCCAGGCCCTGGCCGATTGAGGGCGGCGGCAATGGCGCGCGGCAACTCGCTGAAGACGCTGAGCCTGATCGGCGTCCCGATCGGCTTCATCCTGGTCTTCTTCATCGTCCCGCTGGCGATCATGGCGGTCGTCTCGGTCGCCGAGCGCGGCCAGTTCGGCGGGGTGCAATGGAACACCTTCTCGACCGAGGCCTATCTCCGCTTCCTGTATGAGCGCGACTTCGACGACAGCCTGATCTGGAACCCGGCCTATGCCCAGATCCTGCTGCGCTCGGTCTGGCTGTCGCTGCTGACCACCGTGCTGTGCGTGCTGATCGGCTTCCCGACCGCGCTGCACATGGCGATGCAGCCGCCGCCGCGGCGCAACCTGCTGATCTTCCTGGTCACCATCCCGTTCTGGACCAACCTGCTGGTGCGCAACTACGCCTGGATCCTGATGTTGCGCTCCGGCGGGCTGATCGATTCGGCGCTGCAGGGGATGGGGCTGACCACCGGGTCGCTGAACCTGATGTATACCGAGACGGCGATCGCCATCGGCCTCACCTACTCCTTCCTGCCCTTCATGGTGCTGCCGATCTATTCGAGCCTGGAGAAGCTGGATTTCCGGCTGGTCGAGGCCGCCTACGACCTCGGCGCCGACAAGTGGCGGGCGCTGCGCCGGATCGTCATCCCGCTGGCCATGCCGGGCATCGCCGCCGGCGCCATCCTGGTCTTCATCCCCTGCCTCGGCGCCTATGTGACGCCGGACCTGCTGGGCGGGTCGAAGTCGATGATGATCGGCAACCTGATCCAGAACCAGTTCGGGTCGTCCCGCAACTGGCCGTTCGGGGCGGCGCTGTCCTTCGCCCTGCTGGCCGTCGTGCTGCTGGCGATGATGCTGTACCTGCTCCGCTTCCGCCGCGCGCCGCAGGTGGCGAAATGAGCAGCCGGCTGCGCAGCTTCCCGGGCGTCCGCGCCGTCTCCTGGGCGTTCTTCGCCTATCTCTACATCCCGATCGTCGTGCTGCTGGTGCTGGCCTTCAACGCCGGCAGCTCGGCCACGATCTGGGAGGGGTTCAGCACCCGCTGGTTCGGCGTCGTGCTGGGCAACCCGGACATCCTGCGCTCGGCCAAGAACTCGCTGATCGTCGCCCTGGTCTCGTCCGTCGCCGCCACGGTGATGGCGATCCCGGCCGCGATCGGCATGGCCCGGCGCCGCTTCCGCGGCCAGACCGCGGTCAGCGCCCTGATCGCCCTGCCCCTGGTGGTGCCGGAGGTGGTGACGGCGGTGGCGACGCTGCTGTTCTTCACCGCCGTGGCCCTGCCGCTGGGCCTGTTCACCATCATCCTGGCCCATATCGTCTTCTGCATCCCCTTCGCCTACCTGCCGATCCGGGCGCGGCTGGAGGGGATGGACGCCAGCCTGGGCGAGGCCGCGGCCGACCTCTACGCCACGCCCTGGCGGGCCTTCCGCCGGGTGACGCTGCCCCTGCTGTGGCCCGGCATCCTGTCGGGGCTGATGCTGGCCTTCATCATCTCGCTCGACGACTTCGTCATCACCTTCTTCGTCTCCGGCGCCGGGGCGACGACCCTGCCGATCTACATTTACGGCATGATCCGCATCGGCGTGACGCCGGAGGTCAACGCCATCTCCGCGCTGATGCTGCTGATCTCGATCGTCTTCGTCGCCCTGTCCTGGGTGGTGGGACGGGCGCGGAACTGAACCAAAGGGAGGCCCGAAATTCGGAACCGAAGCATCTGCCTGGCCGCCGCCTTCGCCGCGGCCCTGCTGGCCGCCCCCGCCGCCTGGGCGGCCGGCGACCTGTTCCTGTTCAACTGGACCAACTACACCCCGCCCGACCTCTTGAAGAAATTCGAGGCCGAGACCGGGATCAAGGTCACGCTCGACGTCTATGATTCGAACGAGACCCTGCTGGCCAAGCTGCAAGCCGGCGGCGCCAGCTACGACGTGGTGGTGCCGTCCGACTACATGGTCGACATCATGGTCAAGCAGGGGCTGCTGCAGGAGATCGACGCGGCTTCCATGCCCGGCTTCGATGCCGTCATGGCCCCGCACGACAAGCCCTGGTACGACCCGGAGCGGAAATATTCCGCGCCCTATATGTGGGGCACCACCGGCTTCAGCTACGACAGCGCCAAGGTGCAGGGCCCGGTGGATGACAGCTGGTGGTCGATCTTCAACCCGGACGGCCCGTTCAAGGGCAGCCTGGCGATGATGAACGACTCGGTCGAGGTGTTCAACGCGGCCGCCTACTATCTGGGCATCGACCGCTGCACCGAGAGCAGCGAGGACGCCGGCAAGATCTACAAGCTGCTGGCGGCGCAGAAGCCGGCCGTCTCGCTCTACAACTCCGACGGGTCGGTCGAGCGCATGGGCGCCGGCGAGGTCGTGGCTCATATGCAGTGGAACGGCGCGGCCCACCGCACCAAGAAGCAGCGGCCGAGCGTGGTCTTCGTCTATCCGAAGGAGGGGCTGAGCCTCTGGGCCGACAACCTGGTGGTGCCGAAAGCCGCCAAGAACCCGGAGAACGCCAAGATCTTCATCGCCTGGATGCTGAAGCCGGAGAACATCGCCGCCGCCAGCAACTTCACCACCTACATGAACGCGATCAAGGGGTCCGAGGCGTTCATGGACAAGGCGCTGAGCGAGGATCCGGCGATCAACATGCCGCCTGAATATGCCGGCCGGCTGCGGCCGGCCAAGAACTGCTCCCCCGCCTCGGTCGAGTTGCGCGACCGGGTCTGGACCCGCCTGAAGTCCTGAGGCGGCCGGACCATGCCCGGGCCCCGAACGTCGGTGGAGGCCGGGCGCGACACCACAATCCGACGCCAACAGGAGAGGTTTGAGATGGGATCCGCAAGACAGATTCTGCTGGCCGCCGTGGCCGCCATCGGGGCGCTGACGGCGGCGTCGGCCGCGCAGGCCGCCGGCGGCGAGCTCTATTTCTACAACTGGTCGAACTACTACCCGCCGGAGCTCTTGAAGAAGTTCGAGGCCGAGACCGGGATCAAGGTCACGCTCGACGTCTATGATTCGAACGAGACCCTGCTGGCCAAGCTGCAGGCCGGCGCCGCCGGATACGACGTGGTGGTGCCGTCCGACTACATGCTCGCCATGATGATCAAGCAGAACCTGCTGCAGGAGATCGACGCCGGCCAGATGGCCGATTTCAAGAATGTCGGCTCGCCGCACGACAAGCCTTGGTACGACCCGGAGCGGAAATACTCCGCACCGTACATGTGGGGCACCACCGGCTTCAGCTACGACACCGCCAAGGTCGAGGGTGGCAAGGTCGACGACAGCTGGTGGTCGATCTTCAACCCCGACGGCCCGTTCAAGGGCAAGCTCGGCATGATGAACGACCCAGTCGAGGTCTATAAGGCCGCGGCGATGTATCTCGGCATCAACTACTGCACGGAGAGCAGCGAGGATGCCGGCAAGATCTTCAAGCTGCTGGAGGCGCAGAAGCCCAGCGTCTCCCTCTACAACTCCGACGGCACGATCGAACGCATGATCGCCGGCGAGGTCGCGGCCCACATGCAGTGGAACGGCGCGGCGCACCGGACCAAGGAGGGGCGGCCGACAGTCACCTATGTCTATCCGAAGGAAGGCATCAACTTCTGGAACGACAATTTCGCCGTGCCGGTCGGGGCGAAGAACGTCGAGAACGCCAAGATCTTCATCGACTGGATGATGAAGCCGGAGAACATCGCCATCGCCACCAACTTCACCGGCTACAACAACGCCATCAAGGGATCGCCGGAGTTCATGGACCCGAAGCTGCGCGACGATCCGGCGGTCAACACGCCGCAGGAGATGCTGAGCCGGCTGAACCCGAACCAGAACTGCTCGCCCGCCGCGGTCGACCTGCGCGACCGGGTGTGGACCCGGCTGAAGTCGTAGGCCGTTCGGCCCGGTTCGCCACCGGCGGGGAAGGCGCCGGTTGCGAACCGGGGTCCGGCACGCTACCTCTTGCAGGTCAGACAGATTTCTCGAGTGAACAGGATCCCCCATGGTCGACCGCCCGTTCCCGCCGCGTCTCGACGACGAGGAGGAGGAAGAAGAGGAAGAGCGCCCCGAGAAGGAGAAGAAGGAGGAGCTCGGCCCGCAGATCGGCAACATCCTCTTCAAGAACCGGACGGTGCTGCTGTTCGGCGAAATCTCCATGAAGCTGGCGCAGGCGATCAGCGCGCAGCTGCTGGCGCTCGCCGCCGACGACGAGAAGAAGCCGATCCGGCTGGTGATCAACTCGCCGGGCGGCCATGTCGAGGCCGGCGACACCATCCACGACATGATCCGCTTCATCGGCACGCCGGTGAAGGTGATCGGCACCGGCTGGGTGGCCAGCGCCGGCGCCCATATTTACCTGGCGGCGAAGAAGGAGAACCGCCTGTCGCTGCCGAACACCCGGTTCCTGCTGCACCAGCCGTCCGGCGGCGCCGGCGGCCGGGCCGTCGATATCGACATCGAGGCGCGCGAGATCATCAAGATGCGCCGCCGGCTGAACGAGATCATCTCGCGCGAGACCGGCCAGCCGCTGGAGAAGGTCGAGCGCGACACCGACCGCAACTACTGGATGTCGGCCGAGGAGGCGAAGGATTACGGCCTCGTCGGCAAGATCATCGAAACCATCAAGGATGCCGGCTGACCGGCTGACGCGGCGGCGGGCCCTGATGGGGCTCGCCGTCCTTCCCTTCTGTGCCGCGGCCGCCCCCGCGATCGACCAGCCGGGCGAACGGCGCCTCAAGCTCTACAACCCGCACACCGATGAGCGCTTCGACGACGTCTACGCCGTCGACGGCGTGCTGTCGGACGACGCAACCAAGCGGCTGGACTGGCTGCTGCGCGACCATCATGTCGATGTGGCGACCACGATGGACCCGGGCGTGTTCGACCTGCTGTGGCTGATGGCCCGGCGCTATCAGGTGGCCAAGGGCCGGCGGGTGACGATCAACCTGCATTCCGGCTACCGCACCCCCGAGACCAACGAGAAGCTCCGCCCCGAGGGCGCCGCCCGCAACAGCCTGCACATGCAGGGCAAGGCGGTGGACCTGTCGGTGCAGGGCTACGGCATGGTGTTCCTGGCGAACCACGCCCAGGCGGTGGCCAGCGGCGGCCTCGGCCTCTACTGGCGCTCCGACTTCGTCCATCTCGACACCGGGCCTAGGCGCGTCTGGTACAAGCGGTTCTGAGGCCGCTTGGAAATGCTACTGGCGCGGCCGTCTGACGGCGGTTTCTGCGCTTCCGGTGCTCACGCACCAAACGTGCGCTGCGCTCCGGTTCTCGAAACCACCGCCAGCCGACTCACGCCAGCGCATTTCGAAGCGGCCTCGGTTCGCTGCCGGTCATCCGGCGGTCCCTCGGTTACTTTCAAAACCCTTCTTGCGGGACGGGGCCGGACTCCCGAACTTGCGGCCGGTATCCTTTCGTAACCAAGTTCGGAGATTCCCCATGGCGAAGCTCGCCCTGATCGGCGCCAGCGGCAATGTCGGCTTGAAGATCCTGGCCGAGGCGCTGAGCCGCGGCCACCAGGTCACCGGCATCGTCCGCAACCCGGAGAAGCTGCCCCAGCACCCGGCCCTGACCGCGGTGCGCGGTGACGTGTTCGACGCCGAGGGCCTAGCGAAGCTGCTGGCCGGGCATGACGCGGTGATCAGCTCGGTGCACTACACCGCCTCCGACCCCGCTTTGCTGCTGCGCGCGGTCAAGGCCTCGGGCGTCAAGCGCTACCTGGTGGTGGGCGGCGCCGGCAGCCTGGAGGTGGCGCCGGGCGTGCAGCTGGTCGACACGCCGGACTTCCCGGCGCTGTACAAGGAGGAGGCGTCGAAGGGCCGCGACTACCTGAACCTGCTGCGCGGCGAGACCGGCCTGGACTGGACCTTCCTGTCGCCCTCGGCCGTGATCGCGCCGGGCGAGCGCACCGGCAAGTTCCGCCTGGGCGGCGACCAGCTTCTGGTCGGCGCGGACGGACAGAGCCGGATCAGCCAGGAGGACTACGCCGTCGCCCTGATCGACGAGCTGGAGAAGCCGGCGCACAGCCGCCGGCGCTTCACTGTCGGCTACTGAGGCTTTCGGCCCATTGTTGTCCGCGGCGCGACGAATTGTTGTCTGATCGGCGGCTTGACCGTAGGTCGCAAAAACAACTCAATCGGAACGCCATTACCGGGCCTGGAAAAGCGCCCAAACCAGGCCCGGCACAAGCGGGCGCGAGCCCCGCGGCACCCTTCCTCACTCTGATCCGGAGACGATCATGGCCGACCTGAGCGACCAGCTCGACCACACCTGGGCGCCCCGGGTGCTCAGCATCCTGCGCATCGCCACCGCCCTGTTCTTCCTGCAGCACGGCCTGGCCAAGCTGTTCGGCTTCCCGCATGTCGCCTATTTCGACGGGCTGCAGCTGTTCTCGCTGATCGGCTTGGCCGGCGTGCTGGAGATCGTCGGCGGCGTGCTGCTGTTGATCGGCCTGTTCACCCGCCCGGTCGCCTTCCTGCTGTCCGGCGAGATGGCCGTGGCCTATTTCATGGCCCACGCGCCGCAGGGCTTCTTCCCGATCCTGAACCAAGGCGAGCTGGCGGCGCTGTACAGCTTCGTCTTCCTGTACTTCGCCGCGGCCGGCGGCGGGGCCTGGAGCCTGGATGCCGTGCGTAACCCGCGCCTGGCGATGGCCTGACCATCCCATCATTGCGAGCGCAGCGAAGCAATCCAGGGCCAGTGCGAACCGGCCCCTGGATTGCTTCGTCGGCTTCGCCTCCTCGCAATGACGGCTTTTAGCCGACCCGTGGTCAGGGAGCCGGCTGCTGCTGGGTGATGCAGTGGATCCCGCCGCCACCCAGGAAGATGTCGCGGGCATGGACCTGGACCACCCGGCGGTTCGGGAAGGCGTCGCGGATGATGCGGAAGGCGCGCTCGTCCTCGGCCACGTCGAAGGCCGGCATCACGATGCCGCCATTGGCGATGTAGAAATTGACGTAGGACAGGCTCAGCCGCTTGCCGTTGTGCTCCTGCCGGGCCGGCTGCGGCACCTCGATCACCTGCAGCGGCCGGCCCTTGGCGTCCTTGGCCGAACGCAGGATGTCGAGGTTGGTCTGCAGCACGTCGAAATTGCCGTCGCTCTTGTCGTCGGTCGACAGCGCCAGCACCACGCCCGGCCGGACGAAGCAGGCGATCTCGTCGACATGGCCATCGGTCTCGTCGTCCTCGATCCCCTCCGGCAGCCAGATCACGGTGGAGACGCCGAGCCAGTCGCGCAGGTTCTGCTCGACCTGGGCCTTGGTGAGGTCCGGGTTGCGGTTCGGGTTCAGCAGGCACTGCTCGGTGGTCAGCACCGTGCCCTCGCCATCGACATGGACGGCTCCGCCCTCGAGCACGAAGGGCGCACGAAAGCGCCGGGCGCCGACATGCTTCAGGATCTGCTTCGCCACCACCGCGTCGCGGCTGTAGGGCTGGTACTTCTGCCCCCAGGCGTTGAAGCGCCAATGCGCGCCGGCCAGATGGCCGTTGCGGTCGAGCAGGAAGGTCGGCCCCGAATCGCGCAGCCAGCTGTCGTCGATCTCCATCGACACCACGTCGATCTTGGTGCCGTTGCCCAGGGTCAGCGAAGCCTCGGCCACGTCGGCCGGATTGCAGACCAGGGTCACCGGCTCGAAATCGGCGATGGCGCGGGCGACGTCGGCATAGGCGGTGCGGGCGGCGTCCATATGCTCGCCCCAGACCTCGTCCCGGCACGGCCAGGCCATCCAGCAGCGGCTGTGGGGCTCCCATTCCGCGGGCATGACGTAGCCGAGGGAGGCAGGGACGGTCACAATGGCGTTCCGAAGCAGTTCTCGCTCAAGAGCCAGAGGCTAGCCTCCGCCGCGCCCGGATGAAAGAGCGCTGTGCGCCCCCCCTGGAAATGGAACGGGCCCGACCTTGCGGCCGGGCCCGTGAAACCGATCGTCCCGAAGGACACTGATGACAGTGCAGCAATCAAATGCGGCGCTGAGAGATCGACTTTTCCCCCTTCGTCAAACGGCGGCCGAACGGCGCCAGACGAATGGTTCCAAAGATCGACAGAAACGACATGAGAAGCTCATGAATTGTTCTCGAACGCTGTAGATATAGTCGACGGGCGCGATTTTTGCTCCGGGGGCAAACGCCGAGGGTCACCTGCGCGCCGCGCATGACTCAGAGTCCTGCGCGGCGGCACCATGATCGGGCAAGAAAACGCCGTTCCGCTGCGGTCCGGCCTCAGCTTCCTGCGGCGAAGGCCAGCTGCTCGTCCCGCCGTCGCTTCTTCTCGTGCCGGACCAGGAGCCCGCCGGCGATCACAACGCCGGTGGTGACGATGACGACGATAATGGTGGCCAGCGCGTTGATTTCCGGTGTCACCCCCAGCTTCACCTTGGAGAAGATGTAGACCGGCAGGGTGGTCGAGCCGGGGCCGGAGACGAAGCTGGTGATCACCAGCGTGTCCAGCGACAGGGTGAAGGACAGCAGCCAGCCGGCGATCACCGCCGGCGAGATGATCGGCAGGGTGATCCAGAAGAACACCGTCAGCGGTCGGGCGCCCAGATCCATCGCCGCCTCCTCGATCGATTCGTCGAGGCTGACCAGCCGCGACTGCACGATCACCGCGACATAGGCCAGGCAGAAGGTGATGTGGGCGATGGTGATCGTCACCATGCCGCGGCCCTGCGGAAAGCCGAACAGCCCCTCCATGGCCACGAACAGCAGCAGCATCGACAGGCCGGTGATCACCTCGGGCATCACCAGCGGCGCCGTGACCATGCCGGAGAACAGGGTGCGGCCACGGAACCGGCCGAAGCGGGCCAGCACCAGCCCGGCCACGGTGCCCAGAACGCAGGCCACGGTGGCGGCGATGGCGGCGATCTCCAGCGACCGCCGCGCCGCGTCCAGCATCTGCTCGTTCTCCAGCAGCGTGCCGTACCATTTGGTCGAGAAGCCGCCCCAGATCGTGACCAGCCGGCTCTCGTTGAACGAGTAGAACATCAACAGGATGATCGGCACGTAGAGGAAGGCGTAGCCGAACACCAGGCAGGTGAACAGGAACCAGGGCCGCCTCATCGCTCCGCCTCCTGCTGCTTCGCCTGGACGTACTGGAAGATCATGATCGGGATCACCAGCACCAGCAGCAGCACGATCGCGACCGCCGAGGCCACCGGCCAGTCGGTGTTCTGGAAGAACTCGTTCGACAGCACCTTGCCGATCATCAGCGTGTCGATGCCGCCCAGCAGCTCCGGGATCACGTATTCGCCGACCGCCGGGATGAACACCAGGAGCGACCCGGCGATGATGCCGGGCAGCGACAGCGGCAGCGTGATCAGCAGGAACGCCTTCCACGGCCGGCAGCCGAGATCCTCCGCCGCCTCGAGCAGGGAGACGTCCAGCTTCTCCAGCGTCGCGTAGAGCGGCAGGATCATGAAGGGCAGGTAGGAATAGACGATGCCGATATAGACGGCGACGTCGGTGTGCAGGATCTCCAGCGGCTGGTCGATGATGCCGAGCCAGAGCAGCAGGTTGTTGAGCAGCCCCTGCTGCTGGAGGATGCCGATCCAGGCATAGACCCGGATCAGGAACGAGGTCCAGAACGGCAGGATCACCAGCATCAGCAGCGGCACCCGCCACTGCTGGCTGGACCGCGCGATGGCATAGGCCATCGGGTAACCGACCAGCAGGCTGAGCACCGTCGAGATCGCCGCGATCTTCAGCGAGCTGAAATAGGCGCTGACATAGAGCGGGTCGTCGAGCAGGAACTGGAAGTTGCCGAGGCTGAGCGTGATCCCGAGATGGGTGTCGTCGACCCAGTCCCAGAGCGGCGTGTAGGGCGGCTGGCCGATCACCTTGTCGGCGAAGGCGATCTTCAGGACGATGACGAAGGGGATCAGGAAGAACAGGAACAGCCAGACATAGGGCAGCGCGATCACCAGGCTGCGGCCCAGCCGCCCGCCCAGGCGCCGCAGGATCGACGGCCCCGCCGCGACCCGCGGGGCGGCGCCCTCCGCCGCGTCGCTCGCCGTCACCGCGGTCATTGTGTCAGCACCACGCCGGCGAAGGGCTGCCAGGACAGGCGCACCTCGTCCTCCCAGGTGATCGGCATCTCGGTCAGGCGCGACACGTTCGGCGCCGTGACCCGCACCGTCTTCCCGTTCGGCAGCGCGATCAGATAGATCGACAGGTTGCCGAGATAGGCGATCTCCTTGACCACGCCGAGCGTGGTGTTGGTGCCGGCGCCGGCCTCGCCGTCCGGCTTCGAGATCGCGATCTTCTCCGGCCGCACCGCGACCCAGACCTGGGTCCCGACCGGCACCGGCAGGCCGTGGCTGATATGGAGCTGGCAGCCGGCCTCCGGGCTGTCGATGAGGACATGCTCCGGATGGTCCTCGGCCACGCGGCCCTCGAACAGGTTCACCGAGCCGATGAAGTCGGCCACGAACTTGGATTGCGGGTACTCGTAGATCTCGGCCGGGGTGCCGAGCTGGGAGATGTAGCCGGAGTTCATCACCGCGATGCGGCTGGACATGGTCATCGCCTCCTCCTGGTCGTGGGTCACGACCACGAAGGTGATGCCGACCTTCTCCTGGATGTTCACCAGCTCGAACTGGGTCTGCTCGCGCAGCTTCTTGTCCAGCGCGCCCAGCGGCTCGTCCAGCAGCAGCAGCTTCGGCCGCTTGACCAGGCTGCGGGCCAGGGCGACGCGCTGGCGCTGGCCGCCGGACAGCTGGTGCGGCTTGCGCTTGGAGAAGCGGCCGAGCTGGACCAGGTCCAGCACCTCGGCCACGCGGGTCTTGATCTCGGCGGCCGGCACCCGGTCCTGGCGCAGGCCGAAGGCCACGTTCTGCTCCACCGTCATATGCGGGAACAGGGCGTAGCTCTGGAACATCATGTTGACCGGCCGCTCATAGGGCGGCACGGCGGTCATGTCGACGCCGTCGATGAAGATCCTGCCTTCGGTCGGCCGCTCGAACCCCGCCATCATGCGCAGCAGCGTGGTCTTGCCGCAGCCCGACCCGCCCAGCAGGGCGAAGAACTCGCCGCGATAGATCGACAGGCTGACATCGTCGACGGCGGTGAAATCGCCGAACTTCTTGGTCACCTTCTCGATCCGGACATACGGCTTCTCGTCCGGATTGCGCCACGGTTGCGGCGCCGTCTGCTGCTTCGGCTTGGCTTGGCCCATCCCCGTCTCCGGCCCCTGACCCCCAAGTGGAACGGCCGCCGCATCCTGTCCGGGTGCGGCGGCCGCGCTGTTTACTGGCCGGTGCGGAACCGTGTCCAGGTCCGCGTCCGCAGGCGCTCGTAGCTGGACGACGCCTCGGTGATCGCGAACAGGCGCTTCATCACATCCTCGGGCGGGAAGATGCGCGGGTCATTGGCGATGTCGGGGTTCATCAGCTCCTTGGCGCCGAGCACCGCGTTGCCGTAGCCGACATAGTCGTCGATGCCGGCCATCACCTTCGGCTCGAGCAGGAAGTTGATATAGGCGTAGGCCGCGTCCGGATGCGGCGCATCCTTCGGAATCGCCGCCATGTCGAACCAGATCTGCGCGCCCTCCTTCGGGATGAAGTAGTCGATGGTGACGCCGTTCTTCGCCTCCTCCGCCCGGGTCTTGGCGATGTTGACGTCGCCGGACCAGCCGAGGGAGACGCAGACGTTGCCGCCCGCCAGGTCGTTGATGTACTGCGACGAGTGCAGGTATTTCAGGTAGGGGCGGATCTTCATCAGGGCGTCTTCGGCCTTCTTCAGATCCTCGGGCTTCTGGCTGTTGGGGTCGAGGCCGAGATAGTTCAGCACCGTGGGCAGCACGTCGGTCGGGCTGTCCAGCATGGTGATGCCGCAATCGGCCAGCTTCTTGGCGTTCTCAGGGTCCAACACCATGGCGATGCTGTCCGGCGGAGCGTCGCCCAGCCGCTTCTTCACCTGGTCGACATTGTAGCCGACGCCGACCGTGCCCCACTGATAGATGATGGCGTGCTTGTTGCCCGGATCGGCGCTCTCGACCAGCTTCATCAGCGCCGGGTCGAGGTTCTTCCAGTTCGGGATCTTGGACTTGTCGAGCTCGAGATAGACATTCGCCTTGATCTGGCGGGCCAGGAAGGGCTGCGCCGTCGGCACGACGACGTCGTAGCCGGAGTTGCCGGTCAGCAGCTTGGCTTCCAGCGCCTCGTTGCCGTCATAGGTATCATAGACGGTCTTGATGCCGGTGGCCTTGGTGAAGTCGGCCAGGGTGGTCTCGCCGATATAGTCCGACCAGTTGTAGATGTTGACGACCTTCTCCTGGGCCAGGGCCGGCGCCGCCACGGCGCACAGCGCGGCGGTCGCGAGAAGGCTTTGCACGAGACGCTTCATGTAACCCGTTCCCTGTCTGTGATCTGTTTCGAGACCCGTCGAGCCGGTTCCCCTTCCGATTCATTGCAACGCGCCGCTGGGAAAACTGTCAATCGCGGCGACGGCGCAGTGCACAAAACGGGCTCGAACCGTCCTCCCTGTGCCCTGCGTTCATGACATTTGCAACCCCGTCCTGCCCGCCTCCCTGAACGGAAAAGGGCGGCCGTCCCGGCCGCCCCTGCCCTCACATCTTGCCGACGTCCCGCGCCGTGGCGTCGATCGCGACCTTGGCCCGCCGCACCAGCTCGTCGACCTCGTCGCGCGAGATCACCAGCGGCGGCGACAGCACCATGGCGTCGCGCACGGCGCGCATCACCAGGTCGTTCTCGAAGCAGTGGTTTCGGCACTGGGTGCCGACCGTGCCGTATTCGGCGAAGCGGCGACGCGTCGCCTTGTCCTGGACCAGCTCGATCGCCGCGATCAGGCCGACGCCGCGCACCTCGCCGACGATCGGATGGTCGGCGAAGGCCTCGCGCAGCCGGTCCTGGAAATACGGGCCGATATCGGTCCGGGTGCGGTCGACCAGCCCTTCCCGCTCCATGATCCGGATGTTGGCCAGCGCCACGGCGCAGGCCACCGGGTGACCGGAATAGGTGAAGCCGTGGTAGAACTCGCCGCCCTCGTCGATCAGCGTCCGGGCCACCCGGTCGCCGACCATCACGGCGGACAGCGGCAGGTAGCCCGAGGTGATGCCCTTGGCCAGGGTCATCAGGTCCGGCTGGATGCCGAACAGGTCGGAGCCGAACCATTCGCCGGTACGGCCGAAGCCGCAGATCACCTCGTCGGCGATCAGCAGCACGTCGTATTGGCGGCAGATACGCTGCACCTCCGGGAAGTAGCTGGCGGGCGGGATGATGACGCCGCCGGCGCCCTGGATCGGCTCGGCGATCACCGCGGCGACGCTGTCGGCGCCCAGCTCCTTGATCCGGTCCTCGATCGCCTTGGCGGCCAGCTTGCCGAAGGCCTCCGGGTCCAGGTCGCCGCCGTAATCGTACCAGTACGGCGCCATGACGTGGTGGAAGCCGGGGAACGGCAGGTCGGCCTGGCGGTGCATCGCGCCCATGCCGCACAGCGAGACCGCGACCATGGTCGAGCCGTGATAGCCGTAGTTGCGGCCGATGATCGCCTTCTTGCGGTGCTTGCCCTTCAGGTCCCAGTAGTGCCGGACCATGCGGACGATGGTGTCGTTCGCCTCCGACCCGCTATTGGCGTAGAAGACGTGGTTCAGCCCTTCGGGCGTGATCTCCGCCAGCTTGGCCGACAGCTCGGCCGCGGCCGGCGTCGTGGTCTTGAAGAAGGTGTTGTAGAAGGGCAGCTCGAGCATCTGCTCGTGGGCGACATCGGCCAGCTCCTTGCGGCCGTAGCCGACATTGACGCACCACAGGCCGGCCATGCCGTCGATCAGCTGGCGGCCTTCGGAATCCCACAGCCAGACGCCCTCGGCGCGGGTGATGATGCGGCTGCCCCCCTCGCTGGCCAGCGACTTGTAGTCGGTGAAGGGATGCAGGTGATGGGCGGTGTCCAGCGCCTTCCACTCGGCGGTGGTGCGGCTGGCGGCAAAGCTGTTCATGACGCGACCTCGCGTGAATCCGGACGAAAAGACGGAAACCGGGCCGCGGCTGCGGCGGCCCCTCGCTCAGGCGCGCGGCGGGTTGTAGCCGATACGGGCGCACAGCAGCATCAGCTCCTGCTTACGTGATCGGCGATTGCGATGGGGCCTCGGCCGGGTCATGGTGCCATAAAGATATCGTCAAGGACGCGCGCCGTCACTAGCCGAGCGACTCGGCCCGCCTAGCTGACCGGCGCCGCTCGGTCGAAGGCGGCGAGGATCGGGCCGACCCGGATCCCCCAGCCGACCGACAACCCGTCCGGCGCCGACAGGGCCGAGATCGAGCCGTCGAGATAGAGCGCGTTGCGGCAGCCCAGCCCGTCGCGGAACAGCCGGGCGAAACTGCCGAAGCTGACCCTGTCGCTGGAGATGGCGAAGACCACGGTGTGGTCGTCGCGGACGCCGACGCCGTTGCGGATCTTGCGCGAGGCCCCGTCATCGCTGAACAGCGGGTGCAGCGCGCCGTCGATCACCAGCATCGGGCCGGACTGGGTGGCGATGCCGGCGGCCGGCGCCCGCCGCAGATAGGCCCCGGTCTCCAGGATCCCGGCGCTCTCGCCATCGACATAGAAGACGCCGTTCGGCTTCATGAAGAAGTTGCCGTCGCCGTCCCCCTCATTGGCCGGGTTGAGCTGCCGGCCGCCGGAGACGAAGAGCCCGACCGGCGACAGGTCTTCGTGGTACATGCCGGCGTTCATCGACACCACCGGCGGGTCCCCCGCCGCGGCCATCGCCCGCTTGAAGGCGTAGAGCGAGCCGTAGGGCCGGCCGTCGCGGTCCTGCCAGAACAGCCCGACCCGATAGCGGCGCAGGTCAAGCTCGCAGACGGTGTAGTCTGACGCCTCGAAGGACACCGCCCGGCACGGCCCGGCGGCCGCCCGGCTCTCCGGCCCGGTGAAGGACGAGGATCCCGGCCCCGGCGTCAGCGGCGCCGCGGCGGGCGGCTGCAGGATCGGCGAGGCCGGTCGGGCGGCCTCCTCCGCCTGTCTCGGCGTGCTCACGGCCGCGCCGCAGGCGGCGGTCAGCAGCAAAGCCAGCAAGGAGAAAAGTCTCGCCATGTGACGTCGATCATGGGGCCGTTGACACATCAGCTTCATACAGACCGCCTAGCCTGCCGCGCGTTCGCATCATTCATGCAGGGGGATTCGCACCAAATGATGACATGGCTTCGCCTCGGGCTGATCGGCTTCGTGATGGCCGCCGCGGGGACCGCGCAGGCCGCCGACCCGCTGACGGGCAAGGAATACAAGGTCCTGCTCGATCCGGCAAAGTTCCAGGCGCAGCCGGTCGCCACGGCCAACGGCTTCCTGTCCGAACTGCGGACCAGGCTGGCCGCCGCCGGGTTCGACCGCACGGTCGACGGCAGCTTCGTCGTCAACAAGGTCCGCACCGTCCGCTACTACGATTCGCCGGGCACCTGCCGGCTGAACACCCTGGGTTACAGCTTCCGCGAGCGGGTCGACGGCAGCAAGCGCGAGATCAACCTGAAGTTCCGCTCCGACAGCCAGTCGATCGCCGCCAACACCGATGTCAGCGGCAGCGATGCCGACGCCGAGACCAAGCTGGAGGCGGACATCACCCCGCCGTTCAAATGGGTCTATTCCCATTCGACCACCGAGCCGCTGTCGGCCACAAAGAACCTGAACATCCTCGACGACGTGGTCGACCTGTTCCCGCCGACCAAGTCGCTGAACCTGCCGAAGCAGGAGGCGCTGAGCCTCGTCGGCAACCTGTCGATCACCGAGCGCACCTATGACGGGCCGGAGAGTGACCTGGGCCAGCAGGACGCCGAGTTCGACCTGACCCTGTGGTACGCTAACGGGTCGTCCACCATCGCCAGCGCCGAGGTATCGTTCAAGGTCGAGGACAACGACGGCGACTTCACCAGCAAGGTCGACCAGCGCTCGAAGCTGATGTTCGACACCATCCGCGGCATGACCGGCTGGGTGTCGACCAACCCGACGACCAAGACCCAATGGGTCTATCAGTACCGGCCGAATTTCTGCAATTGATGCCCACGGCCGGGCCGGGTTCGCCTCGGTGAACCCGGCTACGCCCCGTACCGGCGCTGCGCCTCGATGGCCAGGCCGACGCCGACCGCGCCGAAGCTGTCCCCCTC